>QHYF01000329.1:5798-9007 GCA_003224075.1 Acidobacteriota bacterium | reverse complement strand
AATACTCGCGCGTCTGGGATGGGATTGACGTCAAACGTGAGAGAATGTCCGGACTGGTGCGGTAGGCAGCAACGACAAATCCTGCATTCCGGCCGGCCCGCGAGTCCGGTACCCGCGCGGCAAAATAATTTGTTCCGCCGGCTTGCCAAACTTCCACCCCACTCGGCAACGACCGCAAGTATTCGCCAAGAACATTAAGCTGCACACAAATTGTGCCGCTGCGATCCTCGGGTTGGTTGTCACAGGTGACGCCACCGCTGATTGCTTTACCGTCCCGGTTCAAAATCCAGATTGCGTCCGCGCCTCTCGCAAGTGCGCGCCGCAGGAAGTCTTCGCCGGGCCGGCTGGCATCCGCCTGAGCCTGCAAGGCCGTCCCGCGAAGCCGGGGCAACTGCCCTCGGCCGAGATCGTTCAACAGTTTTTGTGTCTCTTCCGATGCGATCTCGAGCGGCTTCGGGAACCAGAGCAGCAGACTGCGATTAATCAGCGAATAGCTGACGACGAACATGAAGATGATGGGCAGGAGCGAAATGGCCATGGCTCCCACGACCATTTTGGTTTTGAATCGAGCACCGAGTTGCCCTCTGCTACGTTCCGCCCACAACCTCAAGGTGGTGCGTGCCAGAATGAGGCCAAAGACAAGAAATGCGGCGGTGATAAAACTCGATACGGCGTAGAGCGCCATCACCGCACGCCAACTCTTCGGTTCGAAGGGCACGTCGAGCGACCCGAAGGTGAACACCGCGGCGAGGAGCAAGGTCAGCAGGATCCCGCCGATGGCGAGACCCCAGCGCTGTTTGCTGTCTAACCGGCTCATGATTTGGTCTTCAGATTCCGCGAGAAGGCGCAAAATCGAGTCGCACTGCCGCGCGTCTCACATCCATCGTGAACGTTCTTGGTCCTCAGTGGCAAATTGTGGGCAGAGGCTGTCCTTGTTGTTCGCCCGGGCATCATTCTGGCAAGATAGCCACCGTGCCGAGGCAAGTCAAGATTCCTACCTGTCCTTCGCTTGCAAAACCTGCCCGCGTGGACAGGTATTAGCGATTTCAGAACGATGGACGAAATTCTGGCTCCTTTCTCCATCGTCATTTGCTAAGGTGAGCGCTGGGTGCAAACCCGCCAGGAGTACTGCGGATGTCCGTCCGTCTGGGCGAAATCTTAGTTAAAGAAAGCCTGATTACCCAGGACCAGCTCCAGAAAGCGCTCGAGTTTCAGCGCACCAACGGGGGCAAGCTGGGGAGTTGCCTGACGAAAATGGGCTTCATCACCGATGATGACATCACCGGTGTGCTCTCCAGGCAGTATGGCGTTCCTTCCATCAACCTGAAGTATTACGAAATCGATCCGAACGTTATCAAGCTGATCCCGCAGGACACGGCCTCGCGCTACCAGGTGGTCCCGCTGTCGCGAGTCGGCTCCGTACTGACTATCGCCATGACGGATCCCACCAACGTCTTTGCGATGGACGACATCAAGTTCATGACCGGGTTCAACGTCGAGCCGGTGGTAGCGTCAGAATCAGCCATTGGCGACGCGATTTCCCGTTTCTATGGGTCCTCGTCAACGAACCAGGAAGAACTCAGCAACTTGATGAAAGATCTCGTTGATGAAGACAACGAGCTCGAACTGGCCGCCGAAGAAGCGGAGCTGGACGCTGCCTCTCTCGAGAAGGCGGCCGAAGAAGCTCCGATCATCAAACTGGTCAACCTGATCCTGACGGATTCGGTCAAGCGCGGCGCCAGCGATATTCACCTCGAACCCTACGAGCTCGAGATGCGCGTGCGTTTCCGCATTGACGGCCAGCTACAAACCGTGATGACTCCACCTTTGCGATTGAAGGATGCCATGACCAGCCGTTTGAAAATCATGGCCAAGCTGGACATCGCGGAAAAGCGGTTGCCTCAAGACGGCCGCATCATGATCAAGTACAAGGCAGACGGAAAGAAAAAAGAGCTCGACTTCCGCGTCTCCACCGTGCCGACCCTCTACGGCGAAAAGATCGTACTCCGGTTGCTGGACAAAGAAAACCTCCGGCTGGACATGACCAAGCTTGGCTTTGAATCCGAGTCGCTTAAGAAATTCGAACGGAACATTTTGAGGCCCTACGGCATGGTACTCGTTACGGGCCCCACGGGATCGGGGAAGACCAATACGTTGTATTCCTCCGTCGCGACCCTGAATAAAGTGGACACCAACATCATGACCGCGGAGGACCCCGTCGAATTCCAGTTGGCAGGCATTAACCAGGTGCAGATGAAGGAGCAAATCGGTCTGAACTTCGCGGCCGCGCTGCGCGCTTTCCTTCGGCAGGACCCCAATATCATTCTCGTCGGTGAGATCCGCGACTTTGAAACGGCAGAAATCGCAGTCAAGGCCGCACTCACAGGCCACTTGGTCCTATCAACCCTGCACACCAACGACGCGCCTTCGACCATCAGCCGCCTGATGAACATGGGTATTGAACCTTTCCTTGTAGCCACTTCCGTGAACTTGATTTGCGCCCAGCGCCTCGTGCGCCGAATTTGTTCGAACTGCAAGGAAGAGCTGGAAGTCCCCCACCAGGCGCTCATCGACGCCGGCTACTCGTCCGAGGAAGCGAAGACCACCAAGATCTATCACGGCAAAGGCTGTACCACTTGCAACAAAGGCGGATACAAGGGCCGCACCGGTCTCTACGAAGTCATGGAGATCAATGATGAACTGCGCGAGTTGATTCTCGTTGGCGCTTCGGCGCTCGAATTGAAGAAGAAGGCGATCGAGCAGGGAATGCTCACGCTGCGGCGAAGCGGCCTGGTCAAGGTCGCGGCAGGACAGACCACCATGGAAGAAGTCCTGCGCGAAACGGTTTTATAGAATTGAGGGTGACGGATGGCTGGCATCACGCTGAGTGAACTACTAAAGAAGATGATCGAGATGGGCGGCAGCGACCTCCACATCACCACGAATAGCGCGCCCCGTGTACGCGTGCACGGGCGGCTCCGGCCTCTCGATATGCCACCCCTGACGGCGGCGGATACCAAATCACTTGCGTATAGCGTTCTGACCGATGCGCAGAAGCACCGCTTCGAGGAAAACCTGGAGCTGGACTTCTCCTTCGGTTTAAAGAACCTGGCCCGCTTTCGCGGCAACGTCTTCAATCAGCGGGGCGCGGTCGGCGCCGTTTTCCGTACAATTCCCTGGGAAATCAAGGGCTTTGACGCACTCGGGTT
>QHYF01000329.1:0-5762 GCA_003224075.1 Acidobacteriota bacterium | reverse complement strand
GTGACCGGACCAACGGGCTCCGGTAAATCGACCACCCTCGCTGCCATGCTCGACAAGGTCAATAACGAGCGTGAAGAGCACATGATTACCATCGAGGATCCCATCGAGTTTCTTCACAATCATAAGAAGTGCCTTGTGAACCAGCGCGAAGTTCACGCCGACACTCATTCGTTTGCGAATTCGCTTCGCGCCGCACTTCGTGAGGACCCCGACGTCGTACTCATCGGCGAAATGCGCGACCTCGAAACCATCGAGTCCGCCCTGCGCATCGCCGAAACCGGCCACTTGACTTTTGCCACCCTGCACACCAATTCGGCGTCTTCCACGATCAATCGTATTATTGACGTTTTTCCTTCCCACCAGCAGCCACAGATTCGTGCCCAGCTTTCCATGGTGCTCGAGGGAATTCTTTGTCAGGCGCTTCTGCCGCGCGCCGATGGACGCGGCCGCGCCATGATCATGGAAGTCCTCATTCCGACGCCAGCCATCCGCAACCTGGTCCGCGAGGATAAGATTCACCAGATCTACTCCGCGATGCAGACAGGGACCGGGCAGACCGGGATGCAGACCTTTAACCAGGGTCTCGCGAACGCCTATTTTTCCAAACTGATTACGCTGGACATGGCGATTTCGCGTTCGTCGAATCCCGATGAATTGCAGGACATGATCAACCGAGGAGTGGCGACGGCAGGCAACGGGGCCAAGGCTCCCGTGGTTAGCAAACGCTAGGAGATTGGATTTTGGCTGAAAGGCCATATGCCGAAGAGATCGAAGGAGTAAGGAGGCAATTAAATGCCGGACTATAAATACCAAGGAACCAGCCGCTCAGGCTCCAGCGTCAGCGGAGTAATGACCGCGTCCAACAAGACTGAGCTGGCGAGCCTGCTGAAGCGGCAGCAAATCACCGCCACGAAAATGACCGAAAAGGGCAAGGAATTCAGCGTGCCAACTTTCGGTGGCGGCGTGAAGGCCAAGGAGCTCGCGATCTTCACGCGACAGTTCTCGGTCATGATCGATGCCGGTCTGCCGCTCGTACAATGTCTTGAGATTCTGGCGGGCCAGCAGGAGAACAAGGTCTTTCAAAAGGTCCTGACCGGAACGCGCAGTCAGGTCGAGGGCGGCGCGACCCTCTCGGCGGCGATGCGGAGCTCGCCAAAAGTCTTCGACGCCCTGTACGTCAACATGGTTGAGGCCGGTGAGACAGGCGGTATTCTGGATACCATTCTGCAGCGTCTTTCGTCTTACATCGAAAAGAACGTCAAACTGCAGCGCGCCGTCAAGTCGGCTCTCGTCTATCCAGTGGGCGTGATATCTGTCGCTGCCGGCGTCATCACTCTGTTGCTCTGGAAAGTGGTGCCGATTTTCGCAACTTTGTTTGCTGGCCTCGGCGTGGATCTGCCGCTGCCGACGAAAATCGTCATAGCCATGAGCAATTTCATCGGCAGCATTTTTGGTCTTCTCCTCCTTGTGGCCATTGTGGGCGCACTCTTTGGCTTGAAGGTGTGGTATGGCACTCGGCAAGGCCGGTTCATACTCGACACCATTGTCCTGAAGCTGCCGATCGTTGGCATTCTGATGAGAAAGATTGCCGTGGCGCGTTTTACGCGAACGCTCGGCACGCTGATCTCCAGCGGCGTGCCCATTCTCGAGGGTCTCGACATCACCGCCAAGACCGCCGGTAATGCGGTGGTCGAGAAGGCTTTGCAGCAGGTGAGAAAGTCGCTCGAAGAAGGCAAGTCGCTCACGGAGCCCTTGAAGGAAGCCGAAGTGTTTCCCGGCATGGTTACACAGATGATCGCTGTCGGCGAACAGACCGGTGCAATGGATGCCATGCTTCAGAAGATCGCCGATTTCTACGAGGAAGAAGTGGACGCGGCCGTGAAGGACCTGCTGACTGCCCTCGAACCCATCATGATCGTCTTTTTAGGCTTGATCGTCGGCGGCGTGGTCATTTCCATGTACTTGCCGCTATTCTCGCTCATCGGCAAGCTGGCCGGGCACTAAATGTAACTGGGCTTCCGCCCGCACGAAGCAGATCCTCTTTGCGGAGGGCAGAGCAGCGACTCTCTGTCCTCCGCTTATCCGCCTATACTGGGGGAAGGCCCGCATACCGGGGCGAAGAACGGGCGAGCAATGGATCAGAGCTTTGCAACAAGGGAATGGCTGGAGTGGTTGACGCGTGTTCGTCTCCTGACGATCACGCTCATCCTGACTATCGGAGTCGTTTGGCCTCAATACGTTCCCGGTCTCGGTACCAATCGTTTCTTCCTCCCGCTGATCATTTTCTGGCTGACTCTCGGGATTCTTCATCTGATCCTCTTGCGATGGCTCTCGCAAGCACACTGGCATGGCGGCCTGCAGATCGCCGGCGACGTGGTGATGATTTCCTTGCTGGTTTACTCGACTGGTCTTCAGGAGAGCTATTTCATCTCGCTCTATCTACTGGTGATCATCGTCGCCAGTATCCTGTTTTCTCGCCGCATCGCTTTCTTGACAGCCGCGATTTGTGTCCTCCTCCTCGCCGCCATGACCGTGATGGCCTATACGGGGAAGATTCCTCGCACCTTCGCAAGCCTGCCGACGGCCGAGAGCCTTCGCACCTGGCTGGTCATGAATCTCCTCGGTTTTCTCGCGGTTGCGTACCTGGCCAGTCTCCTCTCGCAATCCCTCCGCAGCAAGGGCCGTGAGTTGGAGGAGAAGCGCGAAGAACTGCTTAGCCTGCAGGATTTCACCGAAGATATCATCCACTCAATGCGCGGCGGTTTAATCACGACGGACCTGGCTGGACGCATTCTGCTGCTGAACCGAACGGGCGAGGAGATCCTTGGACATCGCTTCTCTGACCTGCGCGGCAAATCCCTGAAGGAGCTAAATGAGGACTTCTGGCTTCCCGGTCATTATGCGAACGCCGAAAGGCTCTCGCTCAGAAAAGAGATTGACTTCCGCACCCCTTCCGGCGATGTGCGCTATTTGGGGATTAGCATTTCTCCCTTACGTTCGCGCGACGCTGAACGCAGCGGCTATGTTTTCAACTTCCAAGACCTGACCGAGCTCCGCCGTCTGGAACAGGAGGTTGCCACAAAGGAACGCATGGCCGCCTTGGGACGTCTTTCCTCGGCTATTGCTCACGAAATTCGCCAGCCCTTGACGGCAATGGCTGGTGCGGTCAAGGAGTTGGCGCGCCTCGTGCCTCTCGAAGAAGACGAGAAGCGTTTGGTTCACATTGTCAGCAGGGAATCGGAACGGCTCAACAATATCATCACAGACTTCCTGAATTATTCGCGGGAGAAGACTTACGAGTTTCAGGACGCTGACGTTCGCAGCCTGCTTGACGAAACGTTGACGCTCATTGAGAAGAAACCAGAGATTGATGGACAGAGGCTGCGCGCGCGCGTGGATGCCAATAGGATCAAACAGGTCTTCTGGAATCTCTGCGACAATGCCCTGCGAGCGATGCCGGATGGCGGGACCCTGACGGTGAGGCTGGAGCAGTATCCTTTCTGGCTGCGCATCGCCTTTCGCGACACGGGAATCGGCCTGGATGCCAAACAAAGGGCGAAGATTTTTGAACCACTTCAATCGGGTTTCAAAGGTGGAACAGGGTTGGGACTGTCCATTGTCTATCAGATTGTGCAGGCGCATAGTGGGAAGCTGAGCGTGATTTCAGAGAAAGACCGCGGCGCCGAGTTTATCGTCGAGCTACCGCGAGTCGCGTGAGAGGTCATGCAAGGAACCAAGGCGGCCATCAAAGAAACCGGACGCGAGATGCCGCATATTCTCGTCGTCGATGATGAGAAATCCATCTGCGAGCTGCTGGAAATCACTTTCCGCAAGGAAGGCCACCGCGTCGAAGTGGTGCACAGCGTCGATGCCGCCAAGCGCAAACTCGAATCGCAGATTTTTGATATCATCATTTCCGATATTCGCATGCCCGGCGCGGGTGGAATGGAACTCCTTAAATTCGCCAAAGAAATCGCTCCAGGTTCCTTCTTCCTCCTGATGACCGGGGTCCCCGCGCTAGAAACCGCCATCGCCGCGATCAACTCCGGGGCTGACCGTTACGTGATCAAAGGCGACGCACTGGTCGATCAGTTGCGCCGCACCGTTCGCGAAGTGACCGAAAGTCTGAAATGGAAGAACGAGGCGGGATACCTGCGGCGCGAACTGCGCCGGCTGACTGGTCTTGACAACATCATCGGGCAAAGCCCAAAGATGCGCTCCATCTTCGACTTGATTCAGACGGTCGCGCCGCAATCCAGCCGTGTCCTCATTACCGGAGAGAGCGGAACCGGTAAGGAGCTGGTTGCGCGGGCCATTCATGAGAATAGCCAGCGCGCTCAAGCTCCTTTCATCACCATTAACTGCGGCGCATTTCCGGAGACCCTTCTGGAATCCGAGCTTTTCGGGTACATGAAAGGCGCGTTCACGGGCGCGAACGAAAACCGGCAGGGCCTATTCCAGGCCGCTCATGGCGGGACGCTCTTCATGGACGAAATCGGTAACATGAGCCTCACCATGCAGGTGAAGCTCTACCGCGTTCTGCAAGAAGGCAAGGTCCGGCCGGTGGGCAGTACAGACGAATCGGATGTGGATGTCCGCATCATAGCCGCTACGAACAAGGAGTTCGAAAAGGAAATTGCAGAAGGCCGCTTCCGCGAAGACCTTTTTTATCGGCTCAGTGTGATCCCCATCCACGTGCCACCTTTGCGTGAGCGCCGCGAGGATATACCACTTCTGGCGCGCCATTTCCTTGAGCGGTTTCGCAGGACGATGGAGAAGTCTTTGGAAGGTGTCTCCCCCGAGGCAATGACCCGTCTGGAATCTTACGATTGGCCGGGAAACGTTCGCGAACTCGAAAACACGATGGAACGCGCCGTCGCGTTGGAGACTGGACGGGAAATCTCGCCGCGCGTTCTTCCCGATCGGGTCCTCGGCTATCCTGAAGGATCGGGGACAGGAGGACCGGGTGGGCAATTTAGTGAATTCCCTCCCGAGGGGATTGATTTTGAAAAGGAAATTGCCGCGGCGGAACGCCGATACTTGCAGGCCGCACTCGAAAGAGCAGGTGGTGTGCGAACGCGCGCGTCCGAACTCCTGAGGATCAGCTATCGGTCATTTCGTCACTATGCCAAGAAACACAGCCTCTAGCGATTGCAGAGTTAGGGTGAGCCCTTAGCCCGTCAAAGCAGGGTTTCTTGAGATGTGACCCTTTGTGCCGCGTTTTATAGACAAAAAGTGTCGACCGAAAAGGTCAGTTTTCATTTTGAACCGATGCCTCCACCCTCTTAGCAATCCTCGTTTTATTTTAAGCTATTTTGAATCAAAGAGATACAGGATCGAGAACCATTTGCATCGTTCCTCCTAGGATTGGCCCGTAGCTTGCGCTAGATGAGCCGTGCTCTGGCATCACTCAAATTTCAAGGAGATAGAATGAAGAAGCAAAAAGGGTTTTCTCTTATCGAATTACTGATCGTCGTGGCGATCATTTTGATCATCGCCGCGATTGCAATTCCGAACTTGATGCGCTCGAGAATGGCGGCCAACGAGGCATCTGCCGTGGGTTCGCTCCGTACCATCAACACGGCCGAGGTGACCTATTTTACGAACTATGGCACGGGCTTTGCCCCGCTGGGTAACTTGGGCGGTGCGATCGGTGCCGTCTGCGTGGCCTCTTCAGCCACCGCTTGCCTGATTGACGGACTTTTGTCAAATGGGACGAAGACGGGCTACGTCATGGCAACTCCAATCCCGGGAGGACTGGG
>QHYF01000328.1 GCA_003224075.1 Acidobacteriota bacterium | reverse complement strand
CAAACAGTGGGGGAACCAGCAAAACCAACGCGGCAGGCCAACGGCTGTGGAAAGGCCGCTCGCTCCGCGAGCTTGGAAATCGCTTCGCGATTTCCACTTTCCCACAGCCGCAACAACAACAAACCTTCGGTTACATTTCCAATGTCTCGACAACACGAGCTACGGTTACATTCTTAAATGGCTTGACAGGCTGGGAGGGGCCAAGATCGGGCCGAACGAAGCCGTCTCCATGTGAACTTCTCGAAGATCGGCAGACAGAAAGGCAAGTTTAGTCCGCAGGCACGCCAATTCTTGGACGAAAACGTCAATTTAGAACCGCGCGACCCCCTGGCCGAAAACTGTCCCTTCGACCGTTGATTTTGAATCCCAATTCAGTTATTAAGGTTGTACTTCGGTGGGCCCGTTTCTCTTTCGTTTTCGAGCTGGGATAAGCCACGTCCTGAGAGGAGTTTCTCGGCCATGGACTCGGCCATCGAGCATTCCCACCGCTGATTCGCTCTGCCGGGCTTGGCCGGCTGCCGTCCTCCATTCCGAGTTGTGTCTTGGGCAAATCTTAGTTTAAGAAAGAAGGAGACCCATGTCTCGCAAACTGGGGTTCTGCGCCGTAGTTGTCCTCGCCGCTCTGGTCGCCGCGCCTTCTGTCTGCGCGCAAATAGAATCCGGCGTGCATGCTCGCCCGCGAATCACGCAAAGCGTCGATGAAATGAATCGTGTCGCGCTCGAGGGCAACACCCGTCCCGAAGCCAAAGGGGAGAATGATCGTGGCACCGTGGCGGCCGCCTTCACGATGGAGCATATGCTGCTCCAACTGAAACGCTCACCCGAGCAGGAGCTGGCCTTTCAGCAATTCATTGATGAGCTACACACCAAAGGCTCACCCAATTTCCACCATTGGCTGACCGCAACGGAATTCGGCGAGAGGTTCGGCTTGTCTCAACAAGACCTGGACGCCATCACTGCCTGGCTCGAGTCATACGGTTTCAAGATCAACGTTGTTTATCCCAGCGGCATGCTCATTGATTTTTCCGGCACCGCAGGCCAGGTGCGCAAGGCCTTCCAGACGGAGATTCATCATGTTGAGGTGAAAGGCGAAAAGCACATCGCCAACTTCAGCGATCCCCGGATCCCGGCGGCGCTCGCTCCCGTGGTGTCCGGCGTGGTCTCGTTGCACGACTTCCGGCCGAACGTCATGCATCAGATGCACAAGCCGCACACGGAATTCACCTTCACAGACTTCCTCGGTAGCACCAACTACGCAGTCGTGCCCGCGGACCTGGCTACGATCTACAACTTGAATCCTCTCTTCAGCGCGGGCATCTCCGGCCAAGGCCAGACCATTGTGCTCATTGAAGACACCGACGTCTTCAGCGCTTCGGACTGGACCACTTTCCGCTCGACTTTTGGTCTTTCCGGCCACACTTCAGCCTCCTTCACTCAGGTTCACCCCGCATCTCCTTCCGGCCCTAATAACTGCGGTGCCCCTGGCGCCTTTGCGCCCAATGATGCTGAAGCCATTCTCGATGCGGAGTGGGCCAGCGCTGCGGCGCCCAGTGCGGCCATTGAGATGGCCGCTTGCGCGGATACCACAACCACGTTCGGAGGTCTGATTGCCGTCCAGAACCTGATTAACGCCAGTACGCCACCACCGGCCATCATGAGCATCAGCTACGGCCAATGCGAGACCGTCAACGGTGCAGCGGCCAACGCCGCTTACAATTCTGCTTATCAGCAGGCGGTCACGGAGGGCGTCTCTGTTTTCGTTGCCGCCGGTGACAGCGGTGCCGCCGGCTGCGACAATAGTGTGGCCGAAGCCACCCACGGCATCGGTGTCAACGCCTTCGCTTCGACTCCCAACAACGTTGCCGTCGGCGGCACCGATTTCAGCGACACTTACTCCGGCACCAACGCTACCTATTGGAATTCCAGCAACACCTCCGCGTTCGGTTCGGCTATTTCTTACATTCCCGAGATTCCATGGAATGACTCTTGCGCCGGGGCGCTGCTCACCGCCTACGAAGGCTATAGCCCGACCTATGGCTCGACTAGTCTCTGCAACGACCCTCTGATCGGCTCACTTCTCATGACCACTGTGGCGGGTGGCGGCGGCCCCAGCGGATGCGCAACGGGAACGCCGTCTACAAGCGGCGTCGTGAGCGGCACTTGCCATGGATGGCCGAAACCCTCCTGGCAGAATGTTCTGGGGAATCCCAGCGACGGCGTCCGCGACACTCCCGACGTTTCGCTTTTCGCCGCCGATGGACTCTGGAGCCACTATTACATTTTCTGCTGGTCGGATTCCGCGCACGGCGGAGCTGCTTGCGGCGCGGATCCAAGCGCCTGGTCCGGCGCGGGCGGCACCTCTTTCGCCTCGCCCATCATGGCGGGCATCCAGGCGCTTATCAATCAGAAGGCCGGTGGCCCGCAGGGTAATCCGGCCCCCGTTTACTACCAACTTGCTGCTGGCGAGTACGGTTCCACAGGCAGTACTTCCTGCAACTCCAGTAGCGGCAACACCGTAGCCGCGACGTGCGTTTTCTATGACGTGACCTTGGGCGATATGGATGTGGATTGCGTCGGCCCCAACTGCTACCTCGCGGACGGCACTGTTGGCGTGCTCTCGACTTCCAATAACTCCTTCGCCGCCGCCTACGGCACTACCACCGGCTGGGACTTCGCCACCGGCATCGGCACTATCAACGCCGCCAACTTGATTAACAACTGGCCCTCGTCTTCGCAACAACTTGGCTTCACCCTCTCGGCATCGCCTGCTAACTTAACCCTCCTCCAAGGCGCCGCCGGTTCGACCACCATCACGATCAATCCTCTAAATGGATTCAGTGCCAATGTGAATTTGACTGCTTCCGGCCTACCGAGCGGTGTCAGTGCCATCTTCGGCACGAATCCCGCCACAACCAGCAGCCTTCTGACTCTATCCGCGACCGGCGCCGCAACGACCGGCACCATCACGGTGACCGTCACGGGTTCATCGGGCAGCTTGACGAACACCACGACGGTTTCTCTCACCGTGAACCCTAAGAGGAACTTCACCCTTTCCGCATCGCCTAGCAGCTTGAGCATCACGCAGGGGGCCAGCGGCGCGAGCACCATCACGGTCACTCCACAGAACGGCTTCAATGGCAACGTCAGCTTGTCGGCATCCGGTCTGCCCAGCGGCGTGACGGCGTCGTTCAACCCCAGCAGCACGACGAGCACAAGCACGTTGACGCTGGCAGCCAGCGGCACGGCGGCTATCGGGACCGCCACGGTGACCATCACCGGCACGTCCGGCGGTTTGTCACATGGCACCACGCTCTCCTTCACCGTGACGCCTCCCCCGAGCTTCACCCTTTCCGCATCGCCCAGCAGCCTGAGCATGACCCAGGGGGCCAGTGGCGCGAGCACCATCACGGTCACTCCACAGAACGGTTTCAATGGCAACGTCAGCTTGTCGGCATCCGGTCTGCCCAGCGGCGTGACGGCCTCGTTTAACCCCAGCAGCACGGCGAGCAC
>QHYF01000062.1 GCA_003224075.1 Acidobacteriota bacterium | reverse complement strand
GTAGTTATACTGCGAATCGTTGGTTTCATTTCCCCTTCCCACCTGCAAGAATCCCACTCAGAACCCTTCTGCGTTGCCGGGACTAAATCCCGACCAGGATAACCTGAGCGGAGAGACCGCCTCCGGACACAAGGATAAGGTTCAGTTATTTAGATGACGCATCTCCGCCCACGGTTTGTACACAGACTGCAATTTCCTGTCCGGCAACATCTTGCTGAAAGCGAACGGCAAGGGAGAGCATCCCCAGTCGGTATAAACCCGTTTCGCGCGGAAAGGTTTCGCGGCGAGAGACAGAAAGAATATCGTTTGGAGAGCGCCAAGAGTTCGATTTGACAGACTCACGAGTTCCGACCATAATTGTATGTACGTCAATCCAGTGGAGGGCAGACAAGCCCGGCGAAGGAACGCGGGCTACACGGATGGCGCCAAAATATATTTTTGTTACCGGCGGCGTTGTTTCCTCACTGGGAAAAGGCGTAGCGGCCTCCTCAATCGGTTGTCTCCTCGAAAGTCGCGGTTTCAAAGTCACCCTTCAGAAATGCGATCCATACCTGAACGTGGACCCGGGCACCATGAGCCCGTTTCAGCACGGCGAAGTGTTTGTGACCGAAGACGGTGCGGAAACGGACCTGGACCTGGGGCACTACGAGCGGTTCACGCACGCCAAGCTCTCCCGCGACAATAACTGGACGACCGGACGAATCTACGAAACGATCCTGACGAAGGAGCGGCGCGGGGATTATCTCGGAAAAACCGTGCAGGTGATCCCGCACGTGACCGACGAGATCAAAGCGACGATCAAGAAGGTTTCCGAAGGCGTCGAAGTGGTGATCGTGGAGATCGGCGGAACGGTTGGCGATATCGAGTCGCTTCCCTTCCTCGAAGCGATTCGACAGATGCGACTCGAACTCGGAGCGGAGAACACGCTCTTTGTGCATGTGACGCTGGTGCCGTTCATCGCGGCCGCAGGCGAACTGAAAACCAAGCCGACGCAACACAGCGTGAAGGAAATGCTGAGCATCGGGATCCAACCCGACATCCTGCTTTGCCGGAGCGAACGCCACATTCCCGCAGAATTGAAAAAGAAAATCGCGTTGTTCTGCAACGTGGCAGAATCCTGCGTCATTTCGATGGAGGACGTGGACACGATTTACGCGGTCCCCGTGGAACTGAGCAAAGAGGGATTGGACGAACAGATTTTGCGGCTGCTGAAGCTGAAGGACCAGCCCTCGGATATGAAGCCGTGGCTAGACCTGGTACACCGGCTGCATCATCCGGCGGGCGAAGTGCGAATCGCGGTCGTCGGCAAATACGTGCAGCTCGAAGATGCGTACAAGAGCCTGCGCGAAGCGTTGCTGCACGGTGGACTGGCGCACAATCACAAGACCGTACTTGAATGGATTGAGGCGGAAGAGATTGATTCGGCAGAGACTGCGGCGGCGCGACTGCATGGCTACGACGGAATTCTCGTGCCCGGCGGATTTGGCAAGCGCGGGATTCAGGGAATGGTGTACACCATTCAATACGCGCGGGAACGCAAGGTGCCATTCTTTGGGATCTGCCTGGGGATGCAGTGCGCGACGATCGAATATGCGCGCGACGTGGCGGGACTGAAGCAGGCGGACAGCACAGAATTCAACCCGCAAACGCCGCATCGCGTGATTTATAAATTGCGTGAATTGCTCGGAGTCGATGAAATGGGCGGGACCATGCGGCTGGGCGCCTGGCCCTGCAAGCTCGCGCCGGGCTCGTTTGCGCACAAGGCTTACGGCAAGCTGGAGATCAGCGAACGGCACCGCCACCGCTACGAATTCAACTGCGACTACGAGAAAACGCTGGTTGCCGCGGGCCTGCGCATCACCGGACGCACGCCGGACGAGAATTATGTGGAGATCGTCGAGGCGCCGGACCACCCGTGGTTCCTTGGTTGTCAATTCCACCCAGAATTCAAATCCAAGCCGCTCGAGCCGCACCCGCTTTTCGCGGCGTTCATCGGCGCGGCGCTGGAACACAAAAAGGAACGGTTGCGTCCGGCTTCCGCCAGCGTCGCTGAACGCCAACCCGCACCTGCCTTGCGGGCTGCGCCTCGCGCCATCGCCTAAATCGTTGCAAACCCAGCGCCGGCTGCGTAGCCTTAGAGGCTTGCAGCATTTGTGACATCCCTTATGAGTGCGACACGTGAAATTGCGCTTGGTTCACTTCGCCTGGGCGGAGGGAATCCACTGTTTCTGATCGCCGGGCCGTGCGTGATAGAAAGCGAAGGGCACGCGCGGATGATGGCGGAGAAAGTCGCAAAGGTCGCAACGGATGCGGGACTCCCGTACATCTTCAAGGCCTCCTACGACAAGGCTAACCGGTCTTCGCTGAAGGCGTTTCGCGGGCCCGGGCTGAAGGAGGGTTTGCGGATTCTGGGCAAGATCAAAAAGGAATTGAAGCTGCCGGTCCTGACGGACATACATGACGCGTCACAGGCCGAGCCCGCAGCGGAAGTCTCCGACGTGTTGCAGATTCCGGCGTTCCTGGCGCGGCAGACCGACCTGCTGATCGCCGCCGGTAAAACGGGCCGGATCATCAATATAAAAAAGGGACAGTTTTTGTCGCCGTGGGACATGGGGAACGTCGCGGAGAAAGTGGCGAGCACAGGAAATACAAAGATCCTTCTGACGGAACGCGGAGCCTCGTTTGGATACCAAAATCTGGTGGTGGATATGCGCTCGTTCCCGATCATGCAGCGGACGGGTTACCCGGTGGTTTATGACGTGACGCATTCCGTGCAGCTTCCCGGCGGGCAAGGCCACGCGAGCGGAGGGCAGCCGCAGTTTATCGAGCCGCTGGCGCGCGCGGGCGTGGCAGCCGGCGTGGATGGTATCTTTCTGGAGACACACGACAACCCGGCAGCCGCGTTGTCGGACGGACCCAATGCGCTTCCGCTGGCGCAACTCCCTGCCCTGCTCGTGAAATTGAAGGGACTCAGCGCGGTGGTACGGCGCTGGAGCGGGAAATGAGCCTCGACACTGCCCGGCGAGTGCTGAAGATCGAGGCGCAAGCGATTCAGGATGTTCTCGCGCGGCTCGACGATCGATTTGAAAAGGCCGTCGAGGTACTGTTTGCGTGCAAGGGGCGCGTGGTGGTCAGCGGGATGGGCAAGTCCGGCCTCATCGGGCGAAAGATTTCCGCGACGCTGTCGAGCACGGGGACGCCATCCTTCTTCTTACATCCAGCGGAGGCACTGCATGGAGATCTCGGGATGCTGGCGCGCGGGGATGCAATGCTGGCTGTTTCGTATGGCGGAGAAACCGAAGAGATCATCCGGCTGCTGGAAGCGCTGAAGCGGCTGGAGATGCCGGTGGTCACGCTGACAGGCAAAGCGGACTCCACGCTGGCGGAAGCGAGCGACGTGGTGCTGGACGTTAGCGTGAAGGAAGAAGCGTGTTCGCTGAACCTTGCCCCGACGGCGAGCACAACCGTGGCGATGGCGGTGGGGGACGCGCTGGCGGTTTCGCTTTTGGAGCGGCGCAATTTCCGTCATGACGATTTTGCGGCGCTGCATCCGGCGGGGAGGCTCGGAAAAAAACTGCTGCGCGTGGAGCACCTGATGCATGCAGGAGCAGCGCTGCCGCGCGTTTTAAAAGACACGCCCATGCCGGACGTTTTCCATGAGATGAGCGAAAAAGGTCTGGGAATGACAACAGTTCTCGATCCAGATGGGAGATTGGCGGGGATTTTGACGGATGGCGACCTGCGGCGATTGATGGAAAAACATCGCGGGGCGACTTTGGAGATGAGCGCAGGAGAGTGCATGACGAAGAATCCGCAAACGATTGGGCCGCACGTGCTCGCAAGCGAGGCGTTGAATCTGATGGAAAAAAAGAAAATCACTTCGATCGTGGTGGTCGATGAGGCAAAGGGCGTGCTTGGCGTCGTGCATTTGCATGATTTGTGGACGCTCGAGCTGATGTAACACAGGACAAAGAGAGGCAAGAAAAATCTAACGCGAAGACGCAGAGTTCGCAGAGACGCGCAGAGATGAAAACAGGAGAAGAAATTGGCTAAGAGCGGGAAAAAGATTCCGGGAACGCTGGCGAAGAGGGCGAAGCAGATTCAGGTGCTGCTGATGGACGTGGACGGGACACTCACGGATGGCAGTGTCACGCTGGTATCGCAAACCGATGGCGGCGCGCTGGAAATCAAGACCTTCGATGCGCACGACGGTCAGGGCCTTACGCTCGCGGTTAGCGCAGGTCTGCGGACGGGTGTCATTACGGGCCGGAGCAGCGCCGCGCTTCGGCGCCGGTGCAAAGAGCTGGATGTGGAATTTGTATACGAGAAGCAAGGACACAAAATCGCGGCTTACGAAGACGTTCTGCGCAAAACGGGCGTTCAGGAATCGGAAGTTGCTTACCTGGGGGACGACTTGCCAGACCTCATGATCATGCGGCGGGTGGGACTGGCGGTGGCAGTGAACAATGCCACTCCCGAGGTGAAACGCGCGGCTCACTATAAGACCAAGGCCCCAGGAGGGAAAGGCGCGGCGCGCGAACTCGTTGAACTCATCCTCAGAGCCAAAGGCATCTGGGAAGAGATGATCGACAAGGCCCGCGCTTAGAGTTCTCCGCTAACGGGAACGCGAAGGGCTCCGCAGTAAAGAGAGCCATTGACTTGAGAAATCGCCGGTGACCACAATCTAGAAAGTTCGAAGAGGAGAAACTGATTTGAGGCGATTGCTGAAATGGGCGGCGGGCGTTATCGGGCTGCTGCTGGTGGGGGCTTTCGTGGCGCTGTCGTTCCTGGCTGGAAGCCCGAAGGAGGTGTACGGGATGCTGCGGTATGCGTTGCCACACATGCATCGCGGGACGTTGCTGGTCGGAAGCGACGCGCCCGATGCGCGGCTGGTCGGGCTGGATGGAACGAGCCATTTCCATATCCGCGAACGGACTGGGGCGAGGCCACTGGTGCTGGTGTTCGGGAGTTTCACTTGACCGCCATTTCGCCGCCAGGTGGGCGACGTCATTCAGATTTATGAAGACTACAAGAATCATGCGGATTTTCTGACCGTGTACGTACGCGAGGCGCATCCCACCGACGAATGGCAGATGAAGTCGAATGTGAAGGACGACGTTTGCTACGCGCAGCCGAAGACGCTGGAGCAGCGTGTGACCATCGCGAATGATTTCGCCAAGAGATTCAAATATCCCTTGCCCTTTGGGATCGACGACATGAGCAACGCTGCGAATGACGCCTACGCCGCCTGGCCGGAGCGGATTTATATCATCGATGAGAGCGGGCATATCGCGTATCGCGGCGGGATAGGGCCTTTTAACTACAAACCCGCAGAGGCACGGGAGTGGCTGGCAGCACGGTATGGAACTGTGAAGCACGAAGCGCAACCCGCGGCCGCGGCCAAGTGAAATATTTCCTGCACTAGGCGCAAGATCGCAACCTTCTCTCCCATTGAGTGTCTCTACTTTAGACTCGCGGATCACGCGCTCCAGCAAGAATAATTCATCAGATTCGTTCGAAGCATTAGTGTCCGCCAATCGAGTCCCGGACGCGGCCGTATTGCGCGCCCCACGAATCCGTCATCTGGTGGCGGATATCCCACAGCTCAGGGAAAAACCGCGCGCGCAAGCCCTCGTTCAAGAGTTCGACTGGGCGGCCCTTAAGAGACTGCGCGCCGAGGCCGATACTGCGATGAATCAGCTGCAAATGCACGAACCGGAAGCGCTGAAATAATTCGTCATATTCCATCAAGGCCTCTGCCACTACGTACGCCTCCGAATGCGAGTATTGCGAGTTGTAAATCTGCTCGACCGTCAGGCTTTTCTTTTCGAGATAGCAGGATTTGAAGGAGTGCCAGATGTGCGGATGCATCTTGAGCAGGGAACGAAAACCGGGCGATTCCTGGCCACTGCCGTTGCCTAGCTGAAGACGAATCTCCTGATACTCTTTCGGCGACATGGTTTCGAGAAGGGCCAGTTGCTCGGTCATGAGCCGCAAGGCGATGTGCACGCGGTGGAACAGCGTAATGACGCGCTGCGTGTTCTCCTGCTGGAGGTGGTCGTCAATGTCGAGAAGCGTGTAACCGATCAGTTTCATCCACATCTCTTCGACCTGGTGGACGACCTGGAATTGAAGCTCGTCCCGATTGCAAAAATCCTTGAAATCCTTTTGGCAAGAAAGAAGCGTCTTGGTGTTCAAATAGATTTCGTAGTCGAGCGTGCCTTCGCCATTCATGATGGAATAAAAATACTCGTGGTCCATCGTATCTCCCTGATTCCGTCAGTTGACAGTCAGCAATCCAGTATTCGTATTCTATAGCAACGGACAAGTGGACATTGGTGTACATATTCCGGAAGAGCCCGTGAGGTCTGGTGAGCGCCTCTAGCATGGAGCCGTTACTTGCCACAAACCTGCTGGACGATCCCGCAAAATTCAGCGTCGGTGAGAAGGCGATGTTCGCCTATGCTTTTCTTTTTGACAGCAGCAAGCACAGCCGGCCGCTGAGATTCGGGAACGTCGAGCCCCAGCTCTTTGGCTTTTAGGACAATGCTGTCCAGCCCGCTCTTTTTTCCAAGGACAATCTGCCGCCGCGCGCCAACCAATGCAGCGGAAAATGGTTCGATGGCCTCGGGAATGTGAAATTGGCTGGCGACGGCGCCGCTTTCACGCATGAAAAGATTCTGGCCAACGGCAGGCTTCCAGGGCTCGAGCGAATAGCCGCTGGCGCGCTGAACGAATTCCGAGACTTCACGGATTTTGGTGAGGTCGAGCGCGACGGGAACGTCATAAAGGCATCGAAGGGCCAGAGCGATTTCACCAATGTCGGCATTGCCCGCGCGTTCGCCCATTCCGTTGATGGTGCCTTGGATCCAGGAGGCGCCACCGCGGATGGCAGCGATGGCACACGCTGTGGCCATGCCGAAGTCGTCGTGGCCGTGAAAATGAACGGGCACACCGGAGCCTACCCATGCGCAGACCTGACGAACGAGATACTCAACCGCTTCGGGGCCGCAGGCGCCAATGGTATCAACGACGACGATCTCAGCCGCACCCGCTTCCAGCGAACCGAGGTAGACCCTTTTTAGAAATTCTGGATCGCTACGCGTGCCGTCAACAGCGAAGAAGGCAACGCGGATACCGTTTTGTTTCGCGAAGGAGACGGCGTCGGTGACGCGAGTAAGAACTTCGTCGCGGCTGATTCCGTAAGCGCGCAGCTTGATATCGCTGGTGGGGGCTTCGATGACCGAAGCCCGCAGTCCGAGGCGGACGAGCTCTTCGACGTCAGCGCGAACGGCGCGGGAAAAGCCCCAAAGCTCGGCGCGGAGGCCCGCCTTGAGCATGAGCTGAATGGCTTCGGCGTCGTCGGCGGAGACGCGAGGAAAGCCGGCTTCGATGCGGCTTATGCCGAGAGCGTCGAGCTTGCGAGCGATTTCGAGCTTTTGCTGAGGAGAGAGGACGACCCCGACTGTTTGTTCTCCGTCGCGAAGAGTTGTGTCGTAGAAGCGGACGGTCGAGCGCGGGAAGGCGGCGCGAATTTCGGGACGAGCGTTGAGCTCGCTGACCCAAATGTCTGAACTCGTTGCATGGGACATAGACGATTCCTAGCGATAGGCATCTTGCGTGGCAAGGGGAACGGGCTTTTGGCCGTAAGCGCCCACCCAGGAGATAACCGGATTCCGCAGGATGCCAATCTTCTCGATCTCGCATTCCATGATGTCACCCGGCTTGAGATACCACGCTTTGGGATCACCGGAGAATGCCGCGACGCCGGAGACGGTGCCCGTGGAAACGACATCGCCCGCGCTGTAGCCCATGGGCGAATAGTGGGAAAGGATTTGAGGAATCTTGACCGACATTTTGCTGGAGTGCGATTGCTGGCGCGGCTGGCCGTTGACGCGCAGCTCCATGGCCAGCTTGTGGGGATCTGGAATCTCGTCGGCGGTGACGATCCAAGGGCCAAGGGGACAGAAGGTGTCGATGGCTTTGCAGAAACTGAAGACGCCGGATTTCATTTCGCGGCGCTGAATGTCGCGGGCGGTGATGTCGTTGAAGATGACGTAGCCGCCGACGTAGCCGGCGGCTTCCCCTGAAGAAAAGTGCTTGCCGCTTTTTTTGAGCACCACCGCGAGCTCTAATTCGTAGTCGAGTTCCTGGGTGAGGTGTTCGGGGTAGATCACCGGCTCTTCGTGGCCGATGATGGCGTCGACATTCTGAAAGAAGACGATCCACGGCATGACCGGATGCGAGAATCCCGCTTTGGTGGCCTCTTCGTGATGTTCGCGAAAATTTCCCGCGGTGTGGAAAAACTTTTTCGGAGCGATTGGCGGCTTGAGGACAACTTCCGAAGAAGAGTAGGAGAGGGGCTCGCCGTGAACACCTACAGCTCTGATCCCGCGATCCAGAACATAGCTCAAGGCCTTGCGGGCGGTATTGAGGCTCGTGTCGCCACCTTCGAAGAGCGCGCGCATGTTAGAGGGAACCAGCGCGTCGGCCATGCGTTCGAAGGCCTGTTCATTTTCGTGCTCCTTGAGATAGAGAGCGCAGGCGGAATTAAGGTCGACGATGCGGTCGTCATTGCCGGTTACCGCGCCGATGCGCCAAGCGCGCGAGGGATTTTCGAAAGTTACGAGTCGCATGAAAGCTCCAAAGAAGAAACTATCCTTGCTGATTATGCGGGCGAAACTGCTCTGACGCTATTTTTTGAAATGCGGAAGAACAGCCTCGCCGAAAAGTTTGGCTTGAACCGTGCGGTCGTCGCCCCAGATTTCGAGCATGATGTGCGTGCAACCGGCGGCGCGATACTCTTCGATCCGCTGGATGCATTCGTCGGGAGTGCCAGCAATGGCGCAGACTTTGCACAGGATTTCGTCGGTCACCGCTTTGGCGGCGGCTTTGCGGCCGCCTTTTTCCATCGCGTCCGCGACGGGCTGAAGCTCTTCAAAGGTGAGGCCGGCGCATTCGAGCAAAGTGTCAGCGGAGCCTTTGATGTTCTGCACCTTATTGGCGAGGTACATGGCCGCTTGCTCGCGGGCGCCTTCCTTGCCCTTTGCGGAATCGCGGCCAATGCTGCCGACGATGACGGAACCCAGCACAAGATCGGAGACGTTCTTCCCTGCCTTACGAGCGCCTTCATTAAGATTCTTGAGCGAGTAGCGAACAAATGCCGGGGTGGTGATACTGGCCGTGAGCAAGCCGTCGCTGATGGAGCCGGACATCTTTTGCATGACCGGGCCGGTCCCCGCGACATAGATCGGCGGGAGTTTGCGACTAGCGTGCATGTCCGGCTTCAGCGGCGGAACGGAAGCAGTGAAGACTTTTCCTTGATATTCGAATGGATCGCCCCGGAGAACGCCTTTGACGATCTCAATGCTCTCGCGCATGACGGTGGCTGGTCCGACTTTTTCTCCTTCCCCCTCTCCGATTTCCTTCATGAAGATCTTGGAAGCGCCGAGACCGAGGAGAAATCGATCACCGGCGAGATCCTGCATGACGCGCGCTTCCATGGCGACCTGCACGGGATGGCGCGTGTAGGGTGAGATGATGCCCCAGCCGAGCTGCATGCGGCGCGTTTGTCCGGCGATGACGGCGAGAATGGCGGTCGAAGAGCGCGCCTCGAAGCCATGCTTGCGCCACCAGGGATAGGCCTCAGCAATCCAAAACGCGTCAAAGCCCGCGCCTTCGCAAGCTTTGGCCATCGCCACAGTTTCGTGAACCGGTTCCATGCTGAGCTGCAAAACACCGATATTAAAGGGGATGGGCATTTCCTGCGTGGTCTCCTCTATTCGGGGTCCTCCCAGGAATGCTCGAGACCCTTGATCAGTCGCCATAGCGCCTTGTTCAGCGGCGTGGGGACACCGACTTTTTGGCCCCAGTTGGTAATGGCCCCGTTCATGAAATCGACTTCGGTTTGGCGCTTGGCCAGAACATCTTGCAGCATGCTGGCGCGGTGCTTTCCCGGGGCGTTGGCCCCTTTTTGAACGAGTTGGCGCGGGTCGCCGTGAAGTTTGATACCGAGTTTTGCGGCAACGGCCTCGCCCTCGGCGATCAAGTCGTTGAAGAGTTGCCCCGTGGGAGCGAAGCGCGTCGCGGCACCGTGATGAAGAAGGGTGAGAGCGCCAACTGGATTGGTGGACGCGTTGAAAATGAGCTTCGTCCATTGCGCGCCGCGGGCGTCTTGTAGCGGAATCGTGTTCATGCCGGAGCGCGTAATGAGACTGGCGAGTTCCTCCACTTTGAGATAGGGCGTGTTCGTTGGTTCGAACGGTCCGATCCAGGTGTCGCCCTTGATGTCGAACCCAATTTGGCCGGGAGCAATGGCATGGCCCGCGGGGAAGGTTGTGCCGCGGATGACATACTTCACGTGCTCCGCGATGATTTCTTCATTGCCCACGCCGTTCTGGACGGAACAAACGGCGCTGTTTTCATCGAAGGCGTGGGCGGCTTGCGCAATTGCGGCTCGCGTATGTATGGCTTTGGTGGCGACGATGCCGTAATCGCAGCGAGGCAATGACTTCGGATCGCTCGTGGCATTCAGACGAGCGGTGAACTCGGACGCTCCGGAGATGTGCAGGCCGTTGCTGCGGATCGCTTCGATGTGCTCCTTCCAGACATCGTAAGCCCACACCTCGGCTTCGGCGGCTCTGGCCAAGTGGGCGGCGAAGATGCTTCCCACGGCGCCGCACCCGATGACAGCAATCTTCATCTTCACGTAACTCCAGGAATCTCCGCGAAGTAACCGAAAATTTGCAAGCGCCCAACCAACTGTGCCGAGGCGAAATCTGGAAGACTATGAAGCCACCCGTTTTTTGGCCTCCGCGCCGGTGAAGAATTTCCAAGGGACATCGGCCAGGCATTCGCCTTCGCTCTTGCCGACGCGGTAGGTGTCCTGCGTGTAGAGACAAACCTTCCCGCCCTGATCGACGACCTGCGGATGCAACGAGAAAATCATATTCTCCTGCAAGATGACGTCACTCCCCGCGCCGATCGCGGGATACTCGATCATCGTTGTGCCGATGCTGTGACCGGAGAGATGGCCAAGAGCAAACCCTTGTTTGAAGAACTTCTCCGCGACCGTGCGATGAACGCTGCTGGCGAGTTCCCCGGCGCGCATCAACTTGCGCGCAGCTTCGAGAGCATCGGGATAAGCGTCCGCCATTGCTTGCGTGCGGCTGCTTAATTTGCCGCGGATGAGCGGGCGGGAGAATTCGACCCAGTAGCCGCCCGCGCCGGTGATTTCGAGCGAATAGAGCAAAAGATCGTCAGCGGCAACGACGCGCTTCCCAGGAACCTTGAAGGCAGCCTCGGCTTCGCCGCGTTGGCCGGAGAGAAGAATGTTCATCATGCGCGGCCCGGCGCCTCGCGCGAAGAAGCGCTGAACCGCCGGAGCCATGATTTCGGCTTCGGTTTTGCCTGGTTCGTAGGCGGCGACGAGAGCCCAAAAACCGTCAAGGATGATGTCCATGGCCTCGCGAATTTCCACGAGCTCTTCCTCGCTCTTGACGGCGCGGGCCATGTCGAACTCCGTATCGAAGGGAACGAGTTCAAGAGGCGCCTTGGCTAGTTCGCGGTAGTCGCGCACGGCCATGACAAAATTCAGGCCGTAAACTCCAATGCGCTTCCAGTTTTTTTCGCGGCAGCGATCCGCGAGCCATTGTCCTGGCAAGTCAGGCAAGACCTGGTCTCTGACCCAGGGCTTGGCTTTGTCGCCGATCCAGCGCGCTTCGCGAGGAAAAACCAGAGTGGGCTCGCCCTCGAGCGGGAAGAGCACGTAAACATAGCGGTGAACGATTTCAAAGCCGGACATGTACAACACAGCGCCTTCAAAGCCGGCGTATTGGTTGCCGCAGACGATGAGAGCATCGAGCCTTTCGCACTGCATGGAAGAGCGTACGTTGCTGTATCG
>QHYF01000061.1 GCA_003224075.1 Acidobacteriota bacterium | reverse complement strand
GTGCGACACCATCCGCAGGTATAAACGCATGCGCGGCTACGACGTGGTCATGACCACCGGCACCGACGAGCATGGCGTCAACGTTGAGCGCTCTGCGAAGAAAGCTGGCGTCTCCGAAGCCGAGTTCGTTTCCAAAATGGCCGCAGAGTGGCGCGCCCTTTGGGATGAGCTGGGAATTCAGGGCGATGAGTTCATCCGCACGACGGACCTGAAGCATGCGCACACGGTCCAATGGCTTTTCCGTCACTGCCGGGAAAACGGTTTTGTGTATCCGGGCCACTACACCGGCCAATACTGCATCTACGACAATGCCTACGTGGATGTAAAACCCGGCGAAAACTGTCCGGACTGCGGCCGCCCCACGGAAACCGTCACCGAGGCGAACTATTTCTTCAAGCTTTCCGCGTTTCAGAAACCGCTCCTCGATTGGTACGCGAAGCATCCGAATTTCATCCAGCCGGAGTCGCGCCGCAACGAAGTGCTCAGTTTCGTCGAAGGCGGTCTGCGAGATCTGAGCATCACGCGAACGTCAATTCGCTGGGGCATTCCTGTTCCCGGTGAAGAGCCCCATGTTTTCTACGTCTGGTTCGATGCGCTCACCGCCTATCTCAGCGCCGTCGGCGGCCCCACTTACGAGCAGCATGGATATTGGCCTGCCGATGTCCACCTCGTCGGCAAAGAAATCATTCGCTTCCACGCCGTTTACTGGCCCGCCTTTTTGATGGCTGCTGGCCTTCCTTTGCCGAAACAAATCTGGGCGCACGGCTGGCTGCTCATGGACAGCAGCAAAATGAGCAAGTCCAAAGGAAACGTCGTGAAGCCGCGCCCAATCGTCAATGTCCTGGGCATGGACGCGCTGCGCTACTATCTTCTGCGCGAAACCGTCTTCGGCCAGGACGGCAACTTCAGCTACGACGCACTCGTCCAGCGCTACAACAGCGACCTCGCCAACGGCCTCGGCAACCTCGCCAGCCGCACGCTAACGATGATCGAGCAGAATTGCAGTGGCCAAATCCCGGCTCCAGCGTCCGTCGATAGCTCCGCAAGCGTGCTTCGAGAGATGTTCAGACCAGCGATTTGGATGATAGTAGGGAATGCTGTCACGAATGATCCTGGCCACTATAACGAGTACCAGTTTTCGCTCGCCCTTCAGGATATTTGGCAACTCATATCCTACGTCGATTCCTATCTCGTCCGAGAGAAGCCATGGGTATTGGCAAAAGACACCGCGAAGGCGCAGGAGTTGGCGAACGTTCTCTACGATGCTGCCGAGGCGCTGCGGATCATCACTATCCTTGCCCACCCTGTGCTTCCGAGCACCACCGAACAGATTTGGAAACAATTGGGTCAACTTGGCTCAGTCGAGTCGCAGCGCATCGACCAGCTAGATTGGGGTCAATTAAAGGCAGGGACTCGAATCGGGGCGGTTAAAGCCGTGTTTCCACGAATAGAACATCAGGAAGCCGTAGAGAGGATGGAAGCGATGGAAAATGAACCGCAAAAACCTGTAATCCCGCCTGCCGCCGCGAGCGCGGGTCCCGGCGGGTCCGCAGCCGCGCCACAAGCCGCGCCGGAGAAAATCGGCATTGAAGATTTTGCCAAAGTCGAAATGCGCGTCGGGCAGATCAAGACCGCCGAACGCATCGTCGGCGCGGACAAGCTGCTCAAGCTGACCGTGGACATCGGCACGGAAATTCGCCAGATTTGCGCCGGCATCGCGCAATACTACGAACCGGAAAAACTGGTCGGCCGCAAGGTCGCCGTGGTCACGAATCTGGCGCCGCGCAAACTTCGTGGCGTCGAATCCAACGGCATGATCATCGCCGCGTCCGTCGGCCCCGAAGGCCGCCCCGTCCTCGCCGGTTTCCCCGACGAAGACGTCGAAATCGGTTCGCGCCTGAAGTAGACACATTCTTTGAAAGAGCGCACCATGCTGCGCCTCTACTCGGCAAGATTTCAACAATGGAGCTCATCGACTCACACGCGCACATTGATTTTCCTCAATTCTCGGAAGACCGCGAGGCCATGCTCGATCGGGCGCGCGCCGCGGGCGTGACGACGCTGCTGGCCATCGGCACAGGCCCGGGCCCCGAAAAGCTCGATTCCGCGCTGCCATTTGCAGCGGAGCGTGATTGGATCTACGCGACAGTCGGGATTCATCCTCACGAAGCGAAACAAGTCGTCCCGCGGCATTTCGATGAACTGTCAAAGCTCGCGCAACATCCGAAAGTCATCGCCTGGGGCGAAATCGGCCTGGACTATTTCTACGATCATTCTCCGCGTGATGTGCAGCAGACAGTGTTTCGCGACCAGATGGTTCTGGCTGCGCAAGCAAAGTTGCCCATCATTATCCACTGCCGCGATGCCTGGAGCGATTGCCTGAACATTGTGGAAGAGGTGTGGCGTCCCACAAGCCTCGGCGGTATTCTGCACTGCTTCAGCAGCACGCTTGAAGATGCGCGGCGCGGAATCGAAATGGGTTTCATGATTTCCTTTGCGGGGAATTCGACCTATCCGAAGGCGCGGAACCTTCGGGACATTGCGAAAGCTCTGCCGCTCGAGAATATTTTGATCGAGACGGACGCTCCATATCTTGCGCCGCAGCCCTGGCGCGGAAAGCGCAACGAGCCTGCCTACGTGGCGGAAGTGGCGCGCATGCTCGCGAGTGTGAGAAACTGTCCCGCAGAAGAAATGGCTTCCGCAACCGCTCACAATTTTCGGCGTTTCTTTGGTCTCGCCCGAGCTGGAGTCCCGGCCGCGATTGAGTCGCGGTCTTAGATGCAGGCCAGGAGGAAAGCCATCGCGCTGCTCACGGCGAAAGAGATATTTGATCTTGTTCGCGACGACCTCATCATGGTCGAGGACGAACTCGCGCGCCAGAGTGACGCCGCGTTTCCGACGGTCTCTGAAATCACCGCGTATTTGCTGGGCGGGGGAGGGAAGCGCGTGCGGCCCGCGCTCCTGCTGCTTTCCGCAAGGTACGCCGGCCGCAGAGATCGCGGCGCCATTCGCCTCGCGGCCGTGGTCGAGCTTCTTCACAGCGCGACGTTGATTCACGACGACGTCATCGACAGCGCCGACACGCGCCGCGGCCGCCCCTCCGCCAATTCCCGGTGGGGCAATCATCGCAGCGTCCTCACCGGGGACTGGCTGTATATGCAATCCTTCCAGATGGCCCTGGAAGAACGCAATTTCCGCATTCTCGATATCTTGATCGACCTTACTCGCAAAATGGTGGAAGGCGAGCTGATCCAGCTCGCGAAAATCGGCCGCATTGACGTGACCGAAGAAGACGCGCTGCGGCTCGCGACGTATAAAACCGCGTGTCTCTTCAGCGGCTGCGCGCGCCTGGGCGCCGTGCTGGGCGGCCTCGAGGGCGAAGAAGAACAGGCGCTCGCCGATTACGGCCGGTATGCGGGGCTGGCGTTTCAGCTTGTCGATGATCTCCTGGATTTCACGGCGTCGGCGGAACAGCTGGGGAAACCGGTCCTCAGCGATCTGAAAGAAGGCAAGGTTACACTGCCGCTGATCTACGCAATGGACAATGGCCACCGTGACGCCCGCGAGCTGGTCGCGCGCGTCCTGGCAGAGAAGGAATTCAATTCCGTCCGCCCCGAAACGATTGTTTCCCTGGTGCACGACTCGGGCGCGCTCGACCGCGCGCGCAATCTTGCGCAGGACTACGCGCAGCGCGCCAAAGCCTGCCTCAACGGCCGCTCCGATTCCGAATACGCGCGCGCGCTGGCCACGCTTCCGGACTTCATCCTCGAACGAGAGAATTGAGCCCTCGGCACACCATGTTGCCGTTCAAACTCGTTTATCACCAGCGCTACGACTTGAATCTTGGCCCGCATGTTTTTCCATCGCAAAAATTCCGGCTCATTTATGAAACGCTCCTCCGCGAGGGCATCGCCACCCAGCAGGATTTTCTGCGTCCTGATCCGGCGAGCGACGAAGATATTTTGCGCGTCCACACGCCGGACTGGGTGCGGAAACTGAAGACCGGCACGCTGAGCGCCAGCGAGATCATGCTGCTGGAAGTGCCGCATTCTCCCGAACTCGTCGAAGCGGTGTGGCTCGCTGCCGGAGGATCAATCCTCGCCGGCCAATCGGCGCTCCGCGACGGGTTCGGTTCAAATCTCAGCGGCGGATTCCACCATGCGTATCCGGGCCACGGCGAAGGGTTTTGCGCGATTCATGATGTCGCGGTTGCGATTCGCCGCTTGCAGGCAGATGGTTCGATCAAAAAAGCGATTGTGGTCGACACGGACGTGCATCAGGGCAACGGGACCGCGGCTATTTTTGGAAATGATCCCACAGTGTTCACGCTCTCGATCCATCAGGAGAACAACTATCCCGCCGACAAGCCGCCGTCGAGCCTGGACCTGAACATGGATGACCGCGCGGAGGACGACGAGTATCTGGGAGCGCTGATTCCTGCCGTGCGGCTAGCACTTGACAACTTTCAGCCGGATATTCTTTTCTACGTCGGCGGTGCCGATCCTTACTGCGAGGACCAACTCGGCGGCCTTTCGCTGACAAAGGAAGGATTGAAGCAGCGCGACGGCCAGGTCTTCGAAGAAGCGCGCCGACGCCGGATTCCGGTGGCCACAACACTTGCCGGCGGTTACGCGCGCCGCGTGGAAGACACCGTGCGCATCCACGTCAACACAATTGTGGCAGCGCGAGAGATGGCGGAGAAATATCCGCAGCCTTCCTCGGCGCATGGTTAGGGAGTGAAGCCGTCTCCAGCCGCCGAATTGTTTGCTCCGGCAAGGGCGCGACGCACTGCCGCCAACAAATCCTGTTCGAACGTGAGCGGTTCGAAACCGTCGGAGCGATAGGCAATCTTGCCATCGCGATCGATTACGATCACGGTGGGGAAAGCGTTGATGGCAAGGAGCCGGTCGAGACCATCTGCAAAAACAACCGCGGTGTGCGGCTTGTCCGCTTCAAGGTAAGGGGCCACCAGCGATTCGTCTTCGTCGCAGTTCGCCGCCAGGAAGAGCGCATCGGGGTTGCCCTGAAATTCCGCCGCCACGCGCGCAAATTGCGGTTCCAATGCGTGACACGGCCCGCACCAGGTGGCCCAGAAATTCACAACGAGAACTTTTCCCTTCACGTCTTTGAGCGGGAAAGGCGTCCCCTCCGGCGCCTTCCGCAAAGTAAATTCGGACGGTTCGCGGGCATCGGCATTTTTCCTGGGCTTTGCCGCGCTGCTGGCCTGCGAAAGGTCATCGAAAGTGAGCAACAAGTACTCGCCCAGCCCAATATCGGAGCCGCGGGCGAGCCGCCAGACGTTGCCGAGTTTTTGGCGGATCTCACGGCGGCTGGGGCTGCCACTCACCCCGTCAGCCAAGGCAAAGGCACGCGCATATTGCTGAATCGCCGCCTTCAGGTCCTTTTTTAACTCCGCGATTTCGCCGAGTTGCTCCGCCGCCGTCGCGCTGGGCAAAATCGCGTAACTCGCCTCGAAATCTTTCTGAGCGGCGGCAGTGTCCTGCAATTTCATTTCGAGCCTTCCGCGCAAGGCCAGCAAGGACATGCGATCGCGTTTCCGTTCCGCCGCCCACTCTTCCTGTGAAATCTTTGGCGATTTTTCTTCGGGAGAACTTCGTTCGACAAATTCGAGCACGCGAGTCGCGTAGTTTGCGGCACGGCGCAAACCCGCTTCGCCGCCGTTTTGCTCGAGAAGCTGAATTGTCAGAATGGTGATGGAAATATCGTCCGGGTTCAGCGCGACGAGCCGTTCGGCGTAGTCCGCGGCGCGCGCCTTGTCACGCAACTGCAGGTTCGCTTCCACAAGCGCACGGTAGATCTGAGGCCGCTGCCGGGAGTCGGGATATTTCTTCAAGAAGGCTTCCAAATTCCGGACCAGCGCCACGCGGTCGTTTCCCGCGTCGTTGATGGCTTGCTGCAATTCTTCCTCGGGAGAGGATTGCTTGGCAGGGGCGCCCTGTTTGGGAGCGCCGGCTTTTGAAGCTTGTGACGCGGAGGCCCGATTCTCTTCGTTCGGTCCAGTGGCTCGACAACAAACCCGCGCGGGTATCGCACAGAAAAAAAGAAAAGTCAGCGCACACGCGGAGAGGGGCTGGGCTGCCATACCGGTGGATTCTAAACCTGAAATGCAAAGTTAAGCCAGTCGCAGAACGCGCAACTGGAATAAGCGCCCGATCAGCGTAATCTTGATTTGTTTTAGCGACCGGCAGCCGTCGGACGCGGCTATTTTGCGCCGCTCACGCGGATTTCACCTGAGACCGTGTGCACTTCCACGCGCCCGCCACCATTGCCTATGTGGGCGCGAAGAGAATGTTTGTCCTGCTCTTCGACCACGATAGGAATGTCGGTTCGAATATCACCGGAAACCGCATCGGCGGAGAGACGGAGATTCGCGGAAGCCGGAACGTTGAGTTGCACGCCACCCGAGACTGTCTTCAGATCCCAGTAGCTGTCGCCGCCGGGATTTCCCTGTACGAAGACACGGCCCGAGGCCGCATGCGCCTTTACGTCGTTCGAAGCGCCCTGGATTTCCACTTCGCCACTCGCTGTGTCCGCCTCGACGCGCGCACCGGGCTTGGACACGCGAATGACACCTGAGAGGGCGCTCACGCGCACATCACCTTTGACGTCCGACACAGTTACGCTTCCGGAAGCGGTCGATACGTGGACGTCGCTGCCAACGTCTTCAGCCGACACGGTACCGCTAGCGGTGGAAAGCTGAGCGTCGCGCTCGATTTTCTGGACGCGGATGGACCCGGAAGCGGCTTTCACTTTCACCGGTCCGCGCACATTGCGAATGATCTGCGCGCCGGACGCAACGGTGACATCCACGTCCGTGTCGTATGGCACCTGGATGGTGTAAGCGATGGTGATGTTGCGCATGCGCGACATTTCTTTGCCGATGCGGATGGTGTCGCCCCTTTGCTCGACGGGAGGATTCGAAATGGTCTCGTTCAGCCGCTTCTGTGGATTGTCAAATCCAAAACCGGAGGCGCGCACATCGGCATGCACCGACACTGTGCGGCCCGCAGTTCCCGAGATGTCCACGTCACCGGCGGCATTGGAGAGCTCCAGGCGGACGGGACCGGTCACAGTAAAAGTGCGGACGAAACTTCCGTTGACGGATGGGCCGGTATTGCAGCCCGCCGAGGCCAGGATGGCCGTAAGCAGCACGAGCGGCAAGCTGAGATTTCGGTGGCGTGCCATTCCTCCTCCGGAGATCCTAGAAACTGGTTCTGGGACGCTTCACTGATAGTTACGCAAAAGCGGGAAATTATGTTCCCGACGCGGCTTTGACGGAACGTGGGCCCGCAGTCGAAAGAGTTTCGTTGAGAGAGCCCTGGCGATATCCCTCGAGGTCCAGGGCGACGTATGCGAAACCGGCGTCTTTCAGGCGACAGGCAATGGCGGCTGCCATTTCCGATGAGAGCGCGCGAGGCATTTCTTCGGGCGAAATTTCCACGCGCGCGAGCTTGTCGTGAAGCCGCACACGAAATTGGCGGAATCCAAGCTCACGCAGAGCAGCTTCGCCGCGCTCCACGAGCGCGAGGCGCTCCGGTGTCACTTCCGTGCCGTAGGGCAAGCGAGATGCGAGGCAAGCGGAGGCAGGGCGATCCCACGTCGGCAAACCAGCGCGCCTCGAGAGCATGCGAATCTCCGCTTTGCTGAGCCGAGCATCGAGCAACGGAGCGAGGACCTGATGCTCCGTGGCGGCACGATGGCCGGGGCGAAAATCGAGTGTGTCATCGGCGTTCACGCCGTAAGCAACGGCGGCGAATCCGTGGGCGCGCGCCAAATTGTTCAGCGCGGAAAAGAGTTCATCTTTGCAGAAATAGCAGCGGTCTGCCGCGTTAGCGCGGTAGGCCGGGTTTTCCATTTCATGCGTTTCGATGAATTCGTGCCGCGCGCCCAACTTGCTCACAAATTCTTCGACGACAGCGCGATCGTGGGCGGAAAAACTGGGTGAGAGCGCCGTCACGGATAACGCACGCCGGCCCAACGCGTTGTGCGCTGCCCACGCAAGATAGGCGGAGTCTGCGCCACCAGAGAGCGCAATGATAAGCGAAGGAATTTCCGCGAGCCTGGAGAGGAGGAAGGTTTCCTTTTCTTCCCCGGAAAAAGAGATTCCCTCCGCAAGACGAATGTGAACGAGCGGCTTCATATCAGCAGTGAGTATATCGCAGACAGCGGTTTACGTCGCAGCTTCTGCCCGCGGGGAAATTCACTTGAAGTCCAGGAGAACGTCAACTGTCGCTTTGGCGACATCGGTTTGCAGCCAATGCCCAACGGTTTCGTAGTGCAGCGGCAATTCGCCGAAAATTTGTTCCTGGCGGGTTTGCAATTTGGCGAGGATTTCCTCATATTTTGCTTTGTCGAAAATGTCGCCCGCAGCGATCGGCCAGGCGGCGTGGAGCTTTCGTTCGGCAGCGGGAGAAAGGCCCGTCAGCACCATTTTGCCAAAGTGGTATTGAGCGCCCTCTTGAATGCTCACGACATAAGAGACAGTGTGCGCTTGATCGTCATACGCCGCGACAGGATTGACTTTTGCCTCGAGGTAACCATGATGTCCGTACTCTTCGCGAACGCGATCCCAGCCCGCTTCCACCTTCATACCGTCGGCGACTTCCCCTGGCTTTATTCCCAGCAGACCGATCAGCGTGAACTGCGACACGAGCGTGTTCCCGGTCCAATGGACTTCCTTCCAGTGATAAACCGCGCCCGGGACAATCGGCACGTACACCGGAATCTGCTCGGGCAGCTTCTGATTGGGATTGCCGGTCAGCCGCACTTCCGGTGGACCGAGCTTTGCGCGCAAGTATCCCTGCTGTAGATAAATGGGTTTTATCGCTTCGGAGAGGAATAAATCGATCGTCATTCTCGAGTAGGGTTTACCCAGGATCTCCGCGAGATGTTGCTGAACAGTTTTCGATGCTGACAGAGAAGCGTCGCTGAATTCCAGTTTGGCGATTTGGAGCGCAGCGCCTTCAATCCGGAATTCCTGAACATTGCCTTCACCGATCGGATTGGCAATCACCAGGTGATCGAGGGACACCTGCAGGCCATGTGAAGAGAGCAAGGCCTTCACAGCTTCGCCGGCCTGATCGACCGCGGCGCCTGCTTCAGGCAGCGTGCCGTCGAAAAAAGGGAGTCTGGCGCGGATGGCCTCGGCAAGCTCAGAGTCCGCGAACCAGGGAATGTTGTCGAAGTAAGCAGGGATGCGCGGCGCTTCTTCGACGTGATAAGTGACGAGCACGCCTGCGAAGCGCGTCTGGAAGTTGTAACTTACTTTTGCGAAAAGGCCGCTCTGCACGAGTTTGTCAGCGCCAGTTTGCAGATCGTTGCGCCCGACCAGAGCGCCGGGCATCAGTCCGGTGATCGCAACAACCTGCGCCTCGGAAAGAACTTTTTCGCCATCGGCATGGACTTCATGCAAAGGGGCCATCGTGCTGTCGGGAGTCTGCGCGGAGGCAGGGAGGCCAGCTGGCAGTAAAAAAAGGGAGAGAATTCCAAGGCGCGCTCGAAAGTAGAGAGCCATGCCTTCATTTTAGCGGAAAACAGTTTGCACTACTCGACGGTAACGGATTTTGCCAAGTTGCGCGGCTGGTCCACGTCACAACCGCGGCGCACCGCGATGTGATAGGCGAGCAACTGGAGCGGAATAATTTCCAGCAGCGGGACAAGCAACTCCGGCGCCGGAGGAAGCTCGATGATATGGTCGGAAGCCTCGCGTGCGAGATGATCGTTGGCCGTCACAACGGAGATGACGATGCCATCGCGCGCCTTCACTTCCTTGATGTTCGAAACGCTCTTCTCGTAGCGCGTCATGGCCTCGGGGTCGGATTCGTCGCGCGTCGCCAGAACGACGACCGGGAGGTTTTCGTCGATCAGGGCATTCGGACCGTGCTTCATCTCGCCGGCGGGGTATCCTTCAGCATGAATGTAGGAGATTTCCTTGAGCTTCAGAGCGCCTTCAAGGGCGATTGGATAGTGGATGCCCCTGCCCAGATAGAGGAAATCGGTGTGGCGAAAGAATAGCCGGGCCAGGTTTTCGTAAAAGCCGGTCTCATCGGCTTGCAAGACCATTTCGATTTTGTGCGGAATGCGGGTGAACTCCTGCATCAGTTTTCTCGCCGCGTCATCGCTCATCTTGCCGCGGAGCTGGCCGAGATAAGAAGCGAGCAGAAGCAGCGCGGTCATTTGCGACGTGAAGGCCTTGGTGGAGGCTACGCCGATTTCCGGTCCGGCGTGCGTGGCGATCGTTCCATTCGCTTCGCGCGTGATCATCGAGCCGATGACGTTGCAGATCGCGAGGGTTGGAGAACCCTTAGTTTTTGCTTCGCGCTGCGCCGCTAGGGTGTCGGCAGTTTCGCCGGACTGGCTGATGCACACGGTCAAAGTTTTCGAATCGACAATCGGGTCGCGATAGCGGAATTCACTTCCGTAGTCCACTTCAACGGGAACACGAGCGAGGCCCTCGATCATAAATTTTGCGGCCAGCCCGGCGTGCCAGCTCGTGCCGCAGGCGACGATGCGAACCTGCTGGAATTCGCGGAATTGTTTTTCGGTGATCGCCATCTCATCCAGGAAGACTTTTCCAGTGTCCTGGGAAATGCGTCCGAGCAGAGTATCGCGCACGGCGCGCGGCTGCTCGAAAATCTCCTTCTGCATGAAGTGCTTGTATCCGCCCTTTTCCGCCATGATGGGGTCCCAAGCGACATGGTGGGTGGGGCGATCGACGGGGCGGCCGTCATGGTCCATTACGCGAACGCCCTGGGCGGTCAGAACGGCAATATCACCGTCGGCAAGAAAGAAAATCTCGCGCGTATGTTCGAGCAAGGCAGGGATGTCGCTGGCGACGAAGTATTCGCCTTCTCCCAGTCCAATGACAGACGGCGGGCCCATGCGCGCCGCGACAATTTTCTTGGGGTCCTTCGCCGAGAGGAACACCAGCGCGTAGATGCCGCGCAGTTCCTTCAACGAGCGGCGCACGGCTTCCTCGAGCGGCACGCCGTTTTGTGAATTCTTTTCCACGAGATGGGCCACGATTTCCGTGTCCGTTTCGGTGGCGAACGAGTGACCTTCCTTCTGCAGCTTCACCTTGAGTTCTAAATAATTCTCGATAATGCCGTTGTGGACAACGACGATTTTTCCGGTGCAGTCGCGATGCGGGTGGGCATTCTCTTCAGTCGGACGGCCATGCGTGGCCCAGCGTGTGTGACCGATGCCGTAAGTGCCATCAAGAGGAGATTTGGCGATGACCTCTTCGAGATTGCGGAGCTTGCCCGGGGCGCGGCGGATCTCCAGCTTGCCATTCTGCCCCACGACGGCGATGCCCGCGGAATCGTAGCCACGATATTCGAGCTTGCGCAGGCCTTCTAAAACAACAGGCACAACCTTCTTGGGCCCGATATAGCCGACTATTCCGCACATGCGCGGTGTCTCCTGACAGCGTTTCTGGAAGCGTAACACGCCCGCCGCCCCGGCAAGATGACCTCCGGAAAAAGGTGTCGCAATGAATGCCGTGAGGCGCGCGACGAAAACAGTGCGCAGCGGAACAGAGGGATCGTTGCGCGCGTCAATCACTCAACGATTTCGAAGCGATACTCTTCGATGACTGGGTTTGTAAGCACTTCCTTGGAAATCCGATCAAGCTGTTTTTGCGCTTCATCGCGGCTCCAACCATCGAGATTGAGGACAAAGAATTTCCCCTGGCGGACATCTTTTACGGCTGCATAACCCAGCCCAGAAAGGGCATGCTGGATTGTTTGCCCCTGGGGATCAAGTACCGTACGTTTTGGCATTACCCATACGTGTGCTTTCATGGCGTCAGTATAGCATTGCCTCCGTGCGCTCTATGCTCCGTGCCGCCCGCCAGCAGGCAGGAACGCACGTTCAAAACCCATCTCCACGACGCGGATTAGCTCCTCCTCGCGAAGACCCATTCGTGCTGCGTTCGCGTACTCCTCACACAGCGTGGTATGAAACATCGCTGGATCATCGGTGGAGAGAACAACGGGAATACCGTGGCGTAAGAACTCTGGAAGCGGATGTTCCTCGATTCTGGGATCGGCGCACCGAAGTTGCCGCGCCAAAGCGCCCGTTTTCAGATTGCTCCCGGGGCATATTTCAAGCGGGATTTCTCGTTCCGCGAGCAAGTCCATCAACTCCGGATCGTTAATCGAGGCGATACCATGACCAATGCGCTCTGCGCCAAGTAATTCGATGCCTTCGCGAATTTTCTCGGGCCCGCCGATTTCGCCGGCGTGGATCAATCGGTGTAATCCAATTTCTGCGGCACAATCATAAACAGGGCGAAATTCTTTCGTCGGAACACTCAGCTCGTCGCCGCCGATGCCGAAAGCAACGATGGACTTTGAGGCACACTGCCTGGCAGCGTCAACCACGGCCAGCGCGGCTTCCGGCCCAAATTGCCGGGCGGCGTCGAAGATCCAATTGAATCGTAACCCGCGGCTTTCGAATGGCTCGGTGGCGCGGAGGAGGGCTTCGAAATTTGCTTCCGGCAGTTGCCTTCTCAGAAGCATGACACCGACGGACAGGGTCACTTCCGCGTAGACGACGCCCTGGGTGAGCAGATGTTCCGCGAGGTCGTGTGCGATGAGGGCATAGTCCTGAGGCTCGCGCAAGAACGAAGTCACCCATTTGAAGGCTTCGATGAATTCGGGGAAACCGCGGTAGGCATAGCGGCGGCGCACTTCCTCTTCGGCTATGAGAATGCCGTGACGAGCCGCGAGCGCGCAGACGGTGGCAGGCTGGATGGAGCCTTCGAGGTGCAGATGAAGTTCCGCCTTGGGCAGAGAAGCGATTCGAATGGCGAGCGAAGACGAGGTCATCCGTGGAATTCAGCGTGGCAATGGCGGCCGTCCGGCATTGATCCAGGCCGTGAGCCAGAAGGAGCCGACGTCCGTCGCAGCGTCGGAGAGCTGGCGGATCAGAATCGCGGCGGCTTGGTTGTAGAAGCGGTCGTAATACTCGTCGGTGAAGGAATTCTCACCCTGGCGCGCTTTGCGGTCGGCGAGAAGAATGGTCTCCAGCCAGCTGTGGGAACTAAGGCAGGCCTCAAAAGCACGATCCGTGGGGTCGCTGATGAACATCGCATCGTTCGGGCGCATGGGGAAAAATGAGGAGTAGCGGTCGATCAGTGCCGTTCCGAAACGCTCGTTGACGCCGTTCTGGCGGCTGAGACGTCCATCAAGATTGTCTGTCGTGTTGAAAGGATCGTGCGCTTCGGAAACGTAATTCGCGAGAATGGCCGCGTCCAGCCTAGCTTCGTCCCACTTGCCGGCCTTCAACGCTTCTGTCAGCTTTTCGCTGTACACGCCAATCTGCCAGGGGAGCAAGCCGTTCGCATCCAGTTTTGTTTTTCCGAATTTCATTACCGCGGATTTGTAGTTACGCGGAAGCGCTTCGAACGGGAATCGTCCGTACTTGTCAAATTGGATGAAGTGATTGTGGCGTTCGGCGGGAGTCTTGACGAGCGCATCCAGCGGATCGGTCACGTGCTGGACCAGCAAGGCGCGATTGGATTCGAAGAACGCACGGATGTCCGGCGGAAGAGTGTCGATAGCTTTGTTGACGACCAGTCTGTGCCCATTTCTTCCCCACGCCCGCGAATTCTGGGGAAATGAGAAAAAAAGACCCAGACTAGCAAGGGCGACGCCCGCCTGCGTCCACGTATGTTGAAACGACCATCGCTGCATTTTGCGATTCCTCTAACCTTGGCTTGCCGTTCGCAGCGTGCTGCGCTTCCGGCCGTAGTTGTAGTAAATCACAAGTCCAATGGCCATCCATACAAAGAAGCGGATCCAGTTCAAGATCGGCAGGCCGGCCATCAGGAGGACGCAGGTAAGGATCGTCATGATGGGCGCAAGCGGGCCTCCGGGCGCGCGAAAAGCGCGAGGGCGATCGGGTTCGCGGTAACGAAGAATCAAAACGCCTCCGGCAACGAGAGCAAAAGCGAAGAGTGTGCCAATGTTGGACAGGTCCGCAAAGGTTCCGATATCCAGGAGGCCCGCCGGGATTCCCACGACGAAGCCCGCCATCCAGGTGGAAAAATCCGGCGTTTGATAGCGAGGATGGACACGGCCAAAAATCTTTGGGAAAAGGCCGTCGCGGGACATGGCGAACCAAACGCGCGCCTGGCCGATTTGGAATACCAGCAGGGAAGAAATCATGCCCATGAGCGCGCCGATCAAAACAACCAGCCGCACATTTGAAATGTGAAGTCGCTTGAGGGCATTGACGACCGGAGCGGCGTCGTCCACCAGCGTATCCCAGCGAACCAGTCCCGTCAGGACCACGACGACCGAAACATAAAGAATGGTGCAGATGATGAGCGTGGCGATGATGCCGATCGGCAAATCGCGCTGAGGTCTCTTGCATTCCTCAGCAGCCGTGGATACGGAATCGAAGCCGATGTAGGTGAAGAACACGATGGAGCCGCCGGTCAGGATTCCGGGCCAGCCGTTGGGAGCAAAAGGACGCCAGTTGGCGGGATGAATGAAACGCGAGGCAAAGCCTACGAATACTAGAATGGCAACAATCTTCAGCAACACCATCACGTTGTTGGTCTCCGCGGACTCCCGTATGCCGCGGACGAGGATCATCGTGAGGATCATCACAATGATGAAAGCAGGCCAGTTGAAGCCGAAATGCCATCCCGGACCATACAGTACGTGGCCTTGCAGGTCGGAGAGCCCGCTGGGGAGGTAGGCGGGCGAAATCCAGCGGGGATTCGGATGCACGCCGAACCAGTCCAGCAGGTTGACCACGTGCTGTGAAAATCCGACGCTGACGGCCATGTTGCTGACCGCGTATTCGAGAATGAGGTCCCAGCCGATAATCCAGGCGATCAATTCGCCCATGGTCGCGTAGGTGTAGGTGTAAGCGCTGCCGGCGATAGGAATCATGGCGGCAAGCTCGGCGTAGCACAAAGAAAGAGCGATCGCCGGCCCAGCGCCCGGGCGGCCAAAGGATGCCGAGTGGTGTATGAGGTATTCGAGGAGCGGGGCATTCAGTATCGACGAAGCTTGAAATTTTTGCCCGGCAATGGCGGTGCCGATGATGGTGAAAATGCCGGAGCCGATGACCGCGCCGATTCCCAGCGACGTCAGGCTCAGCCATCCGAGTGACTTTTTTAATCGGATTTCAGCATTTTCCGAATCGGACAGCAGTTGGTCGATACTCTTGCAGCGGAAGAGTTGTGATCCCACCCATGCTCTCCGATCGCATCCGGGCAAACCGGAAAACAGAAGTTACCCGTTACGGATTTGAGGAATAAATGCGCGCCTCAATGTACCCCGAGAAACCCGGTGGCGCAACCGGTTGCCGCGCGCCTTCAGATGAACGTCTTCCCATGCTACGCCTGCTCAAGTTGTGCGTACCGTTCGATAAACTTTTTCGTCCCGCGCCCTGGAAAGCTTACGGATACCCGGCGGTCCTCATCGTCGCCTTCGACACCCACGATCGTTCCCACTCCGTAGCTGGGATGCCGCACTTTGCGGCCGAGCATGGGATTGGAGTCGCCGCGTTTGGCGGCTGGGCGCCCGAAGGAACTCGGGCTCGCTTGCCGCCGGGATGCCGGGGCCGGCTGCTTCGGTCCTCCGCGCACACGCCGGAGAAATTCTTCAGGTGAATACGAATACTCCGGATCGGGCTCATAGCGGCGCGTTTCGCCAATCTCCGCCAAGGAACCGCGAACTGTTTCGACAAGCTCGCTGGGAATTTCCTCAAGGAAACGAGACGGCCGGGAAGCGCGCAGTTGCTGCTCGTTGCCGAAGACGCGCCGGTAGACGGCGCGGGTCAGCGTCAGTGATTGTCGCGCCCGAGTCATCCCGACGTAAACGAGACGCCGCTCTTCCTCGATGCCTTTGTCTTCGCCAATGGAACGGCTGTGTGGGCAGATGCCTTCTTCCATGCCGGTCAGGAATACGTGGTCAAATTCCAGTCCCTTCGTGCTATGCAACGTGATTAAAGTCACGCCCGGCTTGCCTTCAAATTGATCCGCATCGCTGACCAGCGCTGCGGCGTCAAGGAAATCCGTAAACGTTTCGCCCGCTTCCATGCTTTCTGCAACGGCACGCACAAGTTCCTCGAGGTTCTCCATGCGTGCAACGTCTTCGGGAGTGTTGCGGTCTTTGAGCAGGCCCATGTAACCGGATTCCTCAAGAACGCAGTGCAAAAATGCGGCAGGTTCCTTGGTGGAGAGCGCTTCCTGCAGCTTGTGCATGAGTTCCTGGAACGCCCGCAGTGGAGTCACGGCCCGGCCCGGCGATGCGCCGGAGACAAATTTTTCGATGGCCGTCCACAGCGGGGTTCCATCCACGCGCGCCGTCTCGCGCAGCGCATCAACCGTGGTCTTGCCGATGCCGCGCGGAGGCAGATTCAATACGCGAAGCAGCGAAATGTCGTCCTCCGGATGCATGGCCAGGCGCACGTAGGCCAGCGTATCGCGCACTTCGGCCCTCTTGTAGAAGCTGAATCCGCCTACCAATCTGTAACGGACCCCCCGGCGCCGAAGCGCCTCTTCAAACGCTCGGGACTGAGCGACTGTACGATACTCAACAGCACAGGTCTGTTGTGAATCGTCATTTAGGATGCGCCCCAGTTCGCCCGCGACAAATTCAGCTTCTGCCTGGGCATCACGCGCCTCGAAATACTTGAGGTTTGCTCCCTCGCCTTTCTCCGCGCTCAGGGATTTTCCCAGGCGGTCCGGATTATTGGCGACCACCGCGCCTGCGGCGTCGACAATATTCTGCGTCGAGCGGTAGTTCCGTTCCAATTTAATGACACTGGCTCGCGGAAAGTCTTGCGCAAACTTTAGCAGGATGGAAACGTCTGCCCCGCGCCAGCGGTAGATGGATTGGTCCTCGTCGCCCACGACGCAAACGTTTTGCTTCGGCCCGGCCAGGAGCCGCAGCAGCTCATACTGGACTCGGTTGGTGTCCTGGTATTCGTCCACATGAATGTAGGTAAAGCGTGACTGCCACTTCTCTCGTGTGGAGGTCGATTCGGCGAAGAAGGAGGTCATCGAAGTCTAGAGCCTTGCTTTCGTTCAACAGCTTTTCGTACGCCGTGAAAATGTCCGCCGTACGGCGCCCGTCCAGATCGAACGCTTCTGCGCGCAACTGTTCCGGCGTCTTGCCATGATTTTTCGCGTAACTGATCTGGCTCAGAACGTTTCGTGGCGTCAAGTCGTCAGCATCAATTTGGATTTTGGCCATCGCCAGCTTCACGGCCGCGAGTTGGTCGTCGTCGTCGTAAATGGCGAAATCCCGTGGGAGGCCGGCGGCGGCCGCCTCGCGACGCAGAAGCCTGGCGCAAAGGGAATGAAACGTGGAAATCCAAGGCTGCGCAGGAGGGACACCCGCCCGCAACAACAGGTCCGAGACACGATTGCGCATCTCTTCCGCAGCCTTGTTGGTAAAGGTTACAGCGAGAATGGCTTCCGCCGGCACACCATTCGCGATCAGATTGGCCATGCGGTAAGTAATGGCGCGCGTCTTGCCCGTGCCGGCGCCAGCGAGGATCAGCACCGGTCCTTCGGTCGTCTCTACGGCAAGCCGTTGTTCTGGATTCAGTTCGTCGAGAAAAGTGAGCATTTGTCCGCGGCATTCGAAAAAGGCATGCACACGTCATGGTAGCCGACGGGGGCGATGTGCGCAAACTTGCGCGATTTGCCTTTTGTTCAAATGGTGCGATGACAATTTTCCAATATTTGAGAAAAAAGGAGATCAACGTTCCGCGGGCCGGCTCAGATCAATTTCAAAGTACATCAGGCCGCGATTTTTCTCGATGGCGACCACCTCAGGGACGTACAAATGAGCGGTGCTTAAGAGATCGAATTGACCGCGCATATCGAAGTAAAGCAGGCCCTGCACCGTGCCGTGTGGCGCGACAACGCTAGCTTGCACACCGGACCTCCCAGGGGAATAGGTATCCTTCTGATGGTCACGTTCTTTGCGCCTGGATTGGTGATCAAATCGGCGGCCTCTCCCGGGGATAAAGGTTGCAACGCCTGCTGGTTTTCTTCGGAGAGTGCGACGTTCAGCCGGATGCGCTCCAGATTGATCTTCATGCTGTCATCGGAATCATTCCGAAAAGCAACCTGGACGGCGATAATTCCCACGGCATAGGGAGATTTCTTTGGGAACTTCTCCTTGTAGAGTGTCGGGTCCGTCCACGGCCTTGCAGTAATGGTCACCCCCTCGTGCGATTCCAGCGACGCAGTCTTGATTGACGCTGGCTTTTGGGAAGCCCCGTGTGTCGCCGCCATCAGCGAAATCGCAAGCAGGAGAAGGAAGATGGTTAGTTTTCGCATCAGGTTATAATAAACTTTCTCTCATCTTGACGCCTTCGATTCCTGGGGGAGGTGCAGGGTTGCCCTGCATCGCACACCGCATGATTCTCGCGGAGCGGGAACGGACCGGAGCCACGCTTAGTGTATTTCGTCTATAGCCTTCTCATGGGCCTCGCGGCCCTTTTGCTCGTACCTTACTGGCTCGTGCAGGGGCTACGCCAGAGGAAGTATCTCCCCAACCTTGGGGAGCGTCTTGGCTTCTCATTGCCGTCGCTCGCCAAGCTGCCCGCCCAGCGCCCCGGGGCTATCTGGATTCATGCTGTTTCCGTGGGCGAAGTGCTTTCCAGCATCACTCTCGCGCGGCGATTGAAGGAAGCCTATCCAGATCGCCCGCTCATCGTCTCGACGACCACCATCACGGGCCATGCGCTGGCCCGCGAGCGCGTGCCTTTTGCTGATGCCATTCTCTACTTTCCTCTAGACTGGGCATTTTGCGTCCGGCGGGCGATTGACGCGGTGAAGCCCTCATTGGTTTTGGTGCTCGAGACCGAAATCTGGCCGAATTTTCTGCGGGAAGCCAGGCGGCGCGGAATTCCCGTGCTTTTCGTGAGCGGACGCATCTCTGACCGGTCGTTTGCGCGCTATCAGAGCTGTCTCGGCGCTTTTGGTTTTTTTCTTCGGCCCTTCTTGAAAGACGCGCTTTCCAATGCCAGCGCTTTCCTCATGCAGAGCGAAAAGGATGCGGAGCGGCTTCGGGCATTGGGCGCGCCTGCCAATTGCGTTTACGTTAGCGGTAATTTGAAGTACGACTTGGACCTTCCCGCGCCCACCCCGCTATCGAATTGGCTGGAAACGGAGATAAGGCGCAGCGGCCGTGGGCCGATCATCGTCGCTGGAAGCGTCGTTGCAACGGAGGAGCCGCTGGCGCTCATCGCGTTCGGCACTTTGCAGGGCGAATATCCGAAAGCACTCCTCGTGCTTGCGCCTCGCAAGCCGGAGCGTTTCGATGCTGCCGCGGAGTTTATCGACGAATCGCACCGCAAGTTCATCCGGCGGTCCCAATTGCCGATTCCGGGGCTAGCACAAGCGCAAGCTAGTCAGACTCCCAGTGACTGCGCCATACACGACGATGTCACCGTCTTTCTGCTCGACAGCATCGGCGAGCTTGCCTCCCTTTACCGATTAGCGGACGGCGTCTTTATTGGAGGCTCGCTCGTTCCTTCCGGCGGCCACAATATTCTCGAACCCGCTGCTTTCGGCAAAATTCCCGTGTTTGGGCCGTCCATGGAAAATTTTGCGGAAATTGCTTCTCGTTTCCTTTCTGCAGGAGCCGCTGTGCAGGTGGACAGCCCCGAAGACGCCGGAGTGGCCTGGATCGAATTCTTTCGCAACCCAGAGCGGATGAAAAAGATAGGCGAAACAGCGCGGCGACTGGTCGAAGGCTCACGTGGGGCGACAGATCGAGCGATCGCTGAAATTTCGAAGCTTGTGGAAGCGCCTGTCCCCTCAGAATTGAGGCATAAGACTGCGCGAGGGGATGCATGATTCTTCCTCGGCCATTGCGGACTTTGCTCTACCCGCTCTCGGTTTTCTACGAGAAAATTGTTCGTGTTCGGGCCGGCCTCTACGAGAAGGGACGACTGAGACGGAAACGGCTAAATGGCACTGTCATCAGCGTAGGCAACCTGACCGTCGGCGGAACTGGCAAGACGCCGATGGTTCTTTGGTTGGCTGAGAAATTTCTTGCCGAAGGGAAGAAGGTGGCCATATTGAGCCGCGGCTACCGCGGATCCGGTGGCACCAGTGACGAAATTGAACTCCTGAGGCGCCGCCTCGGGAATCGAGTTCTCTTTGGCGTCGGAAAAGATCGCTTTCGCGCGGGCCGTCGACTGGAATTACAGGAGCCGGTCGACGTCTTTCTTCTGGATGACGGCTTTCAGCACCTTCAGCTTGTCCGCGACCTCAACATTCTCATGCTGGACGGTTCCGTCAAGCTCAGAGACGAATGGCTTCTCCCTGCGGGCGTCTTGCGGGAGCCGATCTCTGCTTGCCGCCGCGCAAATCTTCTCATTGTCACGCGCAAGACGGAGCGCCCTGACATAGAAGCTCAGGATTCTCACAATTTCTCCATTTTTTATGCCCAGACACGCCTGCATGGATTCAGGCTGGCCGGTAGACAAGAGATTCCGAGCTACCTCAGTGAAATAAGGCCCGGTCCCTTTTTTGCCTTTTGTGGGATTGGAAATCCCGAAGCCTTTTGGGATGACTTGGAGCGGTGGCATGTGCCGCTGGCGGGCCGGAGGATGTTCCGCGACCATCATCGATATACGAAGAACGATGTCCGGCGTTTAGACGAAGAGGCGGAACAAGTTGGAGCACGAGCATTCATCACGACGGAAAAAGATGAGCAAAATCTGAACCGGACGGCGCTGTTCAAGCATCCTGTATTCGTGGCGGTGATTGACTTCGTCCTCTCCTCGGAAAGCGAATTCCTTGCTGCCATCGATCGTGTCCTGGCGGCGCGACGGGGAGCCGCAGCGTGAAGATTCTCATCCGCGCGACGAACTGGGTCGGCGATGCCATCATGGCGCTGCCGGCGCTCCGCGCGGTGCGCAGGCGTTTTCACGATGCGCAGATCACGATCGTCGCGCGGCCCTACGTCGCAGACATTTACCGTGACCAGCAGCTCTGCGATCAACTCTTCGCGTACGATCCCCAAGGCTTACACGCCGGATTCTCCGGCCGCGAACGGCTCGTCGCGCAGCTTCGAGAGCAGAAATTCGATATTGCCTTGCTGCTACAGAATGCATTCGAGGCCGCATGGCTGGCCTGGCGCGCAAGCATTCCCGAGCGCATTGGCTACGCGCGCGACGGCCGCGGCTTTTTACTTACGAGGGCCGTTCCCGTTCCCAGGCCCGGTGAAATTCCTCCGCATGAAAAATTCTATTATTTAGAATTGTTGCGCCGTGCCGGCTGGTTGGCTTCTGTGCAAGACGAATCATTCATTGATTTGAACGTGCCCGAAGAGAAGAGACGAAGTGCTGCTGAGTTTCTATCCAAATGTGGCGCGCGCCAAGGTGTGCTGCGGATCGCCATTGGCGCCGGCGCATCGTACGGATCGGCGAAGTGTTGGCCGCCTCTACGGTTTGCCGAGATGGCGAATCGGCTGCAGTCTCAGATAGATGCAAACGTCATTCTCTTCGGAACTGCTGCGGAAGCCAGCGTTTTGCATGCGATCTCAGCAGAAATGCATAGGCCTCCCATCGATCTCACGGGGAAGACAGCCATTGCGGATTTACCTGCGCTCTTCTCGCAGTGCCATCTCTTTATCGGCAACGATTCCGGTGCGATGCACGTCGCGGCGGCGGTAGGCCTGCCGATTGTTGCGGTGTTTGGCCCGACCGATCCAGACGGAACGGCTCCCGTCACGCCGCGCTGCAGCATCGTTCGACAAAAACCCTACTGCAGTCCTTGTTTTCTGCGCCGATGCCCAACCGATCATCGTTGCATGACGGAAATAACGGCCGAGATGGTTGAGGCGGCTGCAAGGCCGTGGCTCTCCGCGATAAAGGTGCAGCGTGCCTGATCAATCTGCCCTGCGTCCCGGCGTTTTCCTTGATCGCGACGGCACTGTCGCAGAGGAGGTCGGCTATTTGAATCATGCCAGCCGTTTTCGTATTTTCCTCTTTGCCGCGGCGGCCATTCGCCGACTCAACAAAGCGAATTTCCGCGTCATCGTCGTCACCAATCAGTCCGGCGTCGGCCGCGGCTACTTTTCGGAATGTCTGGTACACAAATGAAGCGCCCGCACGCGCACAAATCAGCGTCAGCGTCCGTCGATCTCTCCGCTCTTGCTGAGTGTGTCGAGCAGTTTCCTACCAAGACCATCGTTCTCCTCGGGGATTTCGTTGCCGATGAATTTCAGTACGGGGAGATTTCGCGTGTCTCGCGCGAAGCTCCAGTCCTCATTCTCAAACATCGCGAAACGCAACTCGTTCCGGGCGGCGGAGCGAATGCCGCCAACAATCTTGCCTCTCTTGGCGCGCGTGTCCTGCCCGTCACCGTCGTGGGGAATGACGCTGCGGGCGATGCTCTGATCGCTCATTTCCGCCGCATACGCGTAAACGTTTCCGGTATTTTTCGCGCGAAGGGCTGGACTACGCCGACCAAAACACGGTTTCTCGCTGGCTGGACCCACACGGTCGGGCAACAAGTTTTGCGCGTCGATTACGAACCAAAGTTACCGTTACCCGATGCCGTTCGAAAAAAGGTTCATAAACGACTTTCCGCGAATCTGCGCAAAGCCCACGCACTGGCGGTTTCCGATTATGGATTTGGTGTTGCGACTCCGGAACTTGTCCGGCAGGCATGTGCGAAACGCAAGAACAAGCTGCACGTCACACTCGACGCACGCTATCGGTTGCACAGCTATGCGAAGACCGGAGTCACGTCCGCCACGCCGAACGAGGCCGAACTTGAGGCCGAACATCACACGATCATCGGTCACAATATCGGCGAGCTTGCACGGGCAGGCCGCGCAACTCTTGCGGCGATGAAATTGCAAGCGCTTCTCGTCACAAGGGGGCGGCACGGCGCGGCTCTTTTCGAAGCTGGTGATCGCCTCACACAGGTTCCCGTTTACGGCAGCGATCAAGCCGTTGATGTCACCGGCGCTGGCGATACGGTTCTTGCCGCGTATACTTTGGCGCTCGCCTGCGGTGCATCGCCTCTCGAAGCGGCGCACATCGCCAACATTGCCGGTGGCCTGGTGGTGATGAAGCGCGGCACTGCGACCGTTTCGCGCGAAGAGCTCCTTGGAGCCATCCGCGGCGAAGTCTCTGGGGCCAGCGCTTGAGTCATGCGTGAGGCCACTTCCAAGATCGTCGCTCGCGATGTGCTTCGTCAGAAACTTGCAGAACACAAGCGTCGGGGACAGCGCGTCGTCCTGGCCAATGGCTGCTTCGATACGCTACACGTGGGGCACGTTCGTTACCTCGAGGGCGCCCGGCGAGAAGGCGACGTTCTCGTTGTCGGCGTGAACGCGGATTCCAGCGTATGCAACTTGAAAGGCCCCGGGCGGCCTATCCTAGATGAAAATGCTCGGGCGCAACTGGTTGGCGCGCTGCGTTGCGTTGATTATGTCGTGCTCTTTGCCGAGCCCAACGTGGAAGCTCTCCTGGGAGAACTGCGGCCCCACGTTCACGCCAAAGGCACCGATTACACTGCGGAGACTGTGCCGGAACGCGCTGTTGCTGCGCGGCTCGGCATCCGTGTGGCTATCGTGGGTGATCCCAAGGATCACTCGACTCGCGAACTGCTCGAATCCATTCGCAAGGCGCCGCATGCCTGAGCCGCGATTCTTGGTTGTCCGCCTCGGTTCTCTTGGAGATATCGTTCAAACTTTTCCTGCCGTTGCCGGCCTGCGTCAATCGTTTCCTGAAGCTGAAATCGTTTGGCTCACGCACCCCCGCTGGAAATCGCTGGTAGAGAGCAGCGGGCTGGCAACGGATATCTGGGAAATGGAGACCCGCTCCTACGACTCTCTGCGCCGAACGATCAGGCAGACCCGCAAGAAACGGTTTAGCGCTGCGATCGACTATCAGGGGCTGTGGAAGTCCGCGGCGCTGCCATTTTTCGGCGGTGTTCCCCGCAGGATCGGATTCTCTTCGCAAGCGATTCGTGAATTCGGTGTCCCAATTCTATATACGGACCGCGTCCGATGCACCCACACGCACATCTCGGAGCAGAATGGCAAGCTATCTCAGCGCGCTGGCGCTCGGAACGGCGTGGGCCCCGTCACGATCTCGGTGCCTTCGCTCCAGGAGGCCTTCGTCTTGCAGCTCTTACGAGGTTTCTCGATTGACCGCTATGTTGTCTTAAGCCCTGCAGGCGGTTGGCGGTCGAAATGTTGGCCGCCAGATCGCTACGGCGCACTTTGCCAGAAAATCTGCGGCGTTCTCGGGCTGCGTTGCGTCCTAAATTATGGCCCAGGTGAGGATGACCTGGTAGCCGCCGTCCAAGCCGCGAGTGGGAAAGCTGAGCCCGTCCCGTACAATGGTTCGCTTGGCCAACTCATGGCTCTACTGCGCAATGCGGTCTGCATCGTCGGCGGAGACACGGGACCGCTGCATTTGGCCGCCGCTCTGGGTACGCCGTCTGTTGCGTTGTTTGGGCCGACCGATCCCTCGCGCAACGGCCCGTATCGCACGGGCGATCGATCTGGCGTAGCCATTCGAAACGACATCGTTTTGCGCAGCCCCAATGCAGTCACCACCTACAAACGGCGCGAACAGATCGACCCCTCCATGCTGGAAATTGAGGTCGAGGCGGTTTTCGACGCAGTTCGTCGGCAGGTCGAGGCACGCGCATGAGCGCGTCCGGCAGCTTCTTCGTTCGCTGGCGTGTTCGTCTCGGCTACCCTCTCGCGATTGCCGTACTGTTGTTTGCGCGCCCCACGTTGAGCAGCATTTTGCTCGGGGCCTTGGTGGGCTTGATCGGTCTAGGGCTGCGCGCGTACGCAGCGAGCTATCTTCGCAAACAGGAGGTCCTCACCGTGACCGGTCCTTACGCGTACACCCGCAATCCGCTGTATCTCGGAAGCGCCATCCTGGCTCTGGGCACCGGAATTGCCACGCGCTCCTGGATCTCCGCTTTGCTTCTTCTGGTTTACTTTGCAATCTTCTATTTTGCCGTCATGCGTCGCGAAGAGCGGGAACTCCACGTGCGTCACGGTGCATTTTTCGAAGAATACGCCCGCGCGGTTCCGCTTTTCATTCCACGCGTGACGGCCGCAAAGATCTCTGGAGAATTCGCCGGTTCGTTTTGTTTTGCGCAGTACAAAAGAAACCATGAATGGCAGGCCGCAGTTGGCTTCCTATTTCTTCTCGGCGTTCTGCTTCTGATTTGGCGCCTGCACTGAGCCTTCAGCGTTCGCCGCATCGGCGCAAGTCACAAAACAGGTGATCTCGAGCCGCGCCCCGTCCGTCAGCACATGCACGGCACCGTCGCGATCCGTTCTCAAGATGCGCACGCCCGTCTGATCCAATCGTTCCAGGAGTTCCGGGCTGGGATGTCCGTATGGGTTGCCTTCTCCAGAGGAAATGATTCCAATGCGCGGCCGCACAGCTTCAAGGAATTCGAGGGTCGTTGAATTCTTACTTCCGTGATGGCCGATTTTCAGCACATCGGATTGCATCTCTTCCGCTCTGTTCTCTGCAAGAATCTCGTGCTCCGCCTGCTTTTCCGCGTCTCCAGGCAGCAGAATACTACTGCTGCCATAATGCAACCGCAGCACTAGGGAATCATTGTTCTTCGCCGAAGGGGCAACCTCTTCAGGAACGATCTCCGGCCACAAAAACTCGCCGGTGACGCCATCCCAGGAAAAGGACTTTCCGCGGAGCTCATGTTCGACTGGGATTCTCCGCTCTCGCGCCAGTTCTTCCAATTGCGTTAGGGCATGCGAAGCGACTTCGCGTCCGATCCAGAGCTTGCCGATATGGAAATTCTCCAGAATTGCGGTCAAGCCACCGAGATGATCCTGGTGTGCGTGCGTCAGCGCCACAACGTCCAGCTTCTGAAATCCCCGCGACCACAAATACGGAGACACGGCCTCTTCGCCTGGATCGATGCCATAGTGTTCTTCATGTCCGGGAAAACCCCCGAATGCGCCGCCCCCATCAATCAAAAGTGTTTTGCCGCCCGGAGATACGACAAAAAGCGAGTCGCCTTGGCCCACGTCCAAGACCGTCATCTCCAGCTTTCCCTTTGTCCACTTCTCTCCAAAAGGATAAATCGCAATTGTGAGCGCGCAGGCTACCCACGCCAGACATAATCCCCAGGCAATTGTCTTTTGCGATGGAAGTTTCAACCGCATCTTGGCGCCGAGCAGAACGCCAACGATAAAAGACAACACAATCAACCAGAGCGCCGGCCCCGGAATCCGGTAACTCCATCCCCGAAAATGTGCAAACCACTGCACAATATGCACAAGCAGCATGGTTAACCATGCCAGCGGCGCGGCCAGAAGCTTGCCCAGCACTGGAAGAATCAAACCGGTTGCCAAGGTCAGGAAACCGAGTGGTACAACGATGCCCGTGAGCGGCACGGCCGCAAGATTCACGATCGGCCCCGATAACGTGACCCGATGAAAATCGCGCGCCATCAAAGGCAGCATCCCGATCTGTAATACCACCGCGACGACCAGCAACTCCCAGGCGCGAAGCGTCAGAGACAGCGCGCTCACAATCGCGTCTCCTGTCGTTTTGTCAAGCCGTTGGGGAAGCCGCGCCGAAAGCCACTGGGCCAGCGAACGCAGATCGATTCGGAATTGAGCCCCGCGTGGTTCATGAGCGGCGTCCCGCGTCACGTCCCTCCAGCCGCGCAGCGCGCGCACGTATGGCTGCACCGTCTTCTCGAGCCACGGCGCAGCCAGCCCCGCAATGCAGCCGATTGCCACAAAGGTCAATTGAAAACTGGAGTCGCGTAGTGCGAGCGGCTTTGCCACGAGCAAAATCAGCGCTGCCACGGCGGCGGAATTCAGCAGCTCCAGCCTCCGAAAGAAAAATCCCCCAAGCACGACAATCGCCGCCATCATTGCCGCGCGCAACACCGGAGGCCGCTGTTCTACCACGTCGACATAAGCGAACAACAGTGTGAGCGTGAACAGAATCGTCCACATCGGCGACAGCCGCAATCTCCGCCCCGCCCA
>QHYF01000322.1 GCA_003224075.1 Acidobacteriota bacterium | reverse complement strand
CTCGAAAATATTCCCACGGGAGTCATTTCACTCGACGCGGCTGGAGTGATTCTTCGCTTGAACACTTCAGTTACTCGGCTGTTAGGGGTTTATGGCTCCGACTCGCATACTCTCGAAGGACTCCTCGGAGCAGATGCGGCCCGCACCGTCCATTATCTGATGCGCAGATCCCTGCGCATGGGTGTGGTCTCCCGCGAGATCGAGACGGTCGTCGCGGGACGCGTGTTGCACCTCGCCGTCACTGTTAGCTCCCTCGGACCGCGCCGCGCGAACACCGGCTACGTCCTCGTCCTGGACGACCTGACGGAAATGCTCCGAGCCCAGAAATCAGCGGCCTGGCAGGAAGTCGCGCGCCGCATCGCTCATGAAATCAAGAATCCGCTGACCCCGATTCAACTCTCGGCCCAGCGGCTCTCACGGTTCCTCGAGCGTCGCGACCCCGCCCAATCGGCAATTTCTCACGACTCCGAATTGGCAAAACTCGTTCAGGAATGTTCGCGCTTGATCGAGCGGGAGGTTTCCACGCTCGCCGCGCTGGTCAACGAGTTTTCCCAATTCGTGCGCTTCCCCAGCGCCAAGCTCGCTACGACAAACGCCAACACCATCGTCCACCAAGCGGTGGAAGTATTCCTGGGACGACTCGATGGCATTACCCTCAAGACGATTCTCGCCGAAAATCTGCCCGCCGTGCGCGCGGACGGCGTGTTGCTGCGCAGCGTGGTCGTGAATCTCATCGACAATGCCGCAGAAGCGTTGGAGAACTCGGCCTGCCGGGAAATCGTCGTTTCAACCAGGGCCCATTCCGATGCAGAAACGGTCGAGATCTGCGTTTCCGACACGGGTCACGGAATTTCTCCACAAGATAAGGACAAGCTGTTCCTGCCGCAATTCTCGACGAAGGATCGCGGAACCGGTCTGGGTCTGGCGATCGCCGCTCGTATCGTGGCGGAACACGGCGGAAGCATCCACGTCGAAGACAATCTCCCCGTGGGTTCGCGCTTCCTCGTAGAGCTCCCGGTTGCGGAATTGACGCCCGCCTCCATTGCCGACCACAATGGTACGGACGCGACTCGATGACCCCAAGACCGCATCTGCTCGTGGTGGACGATGAAGCTGGAATCCGCGAATCCCTTTCTTCGATCCTCAAAGACGAGGGTTATCATGTTGAAGCGGTAAGCTCCGCGGAGGAGGCCCTGGATCGCGCTACGGCGGGTGATCTCGAGGTCGTTCTCCTGGACGTCTGGCTTCCGGGCATTGACGGTCTGGAAGCGTTAAGCCGATTGCAAGCCACCACCCGCCCCCCCGCAGTCATCATGATTTCAGGTCACGGCACGATCGAGACAGCCGTGCGGGCCACCAAGTTGGGCGCTTTCGATTTCATCGAAAAACCTCTCTCGCTTGAGAAGATCGTGGTTCTGGTTCGCAACGCTCTTCAACAGCGCCGCCTCGAAGATGAAAATCAATTGCTGCGCAGCGAATTGGGCTACCGCTACCAGGTCATCGGCGACAGCGTTCCGATGAAGGCTCTGCGTCAGCAGATTGCCGTGACCGCGCCGACGAACGGCCGCGTCCTGATCTATGGCGAAAGTGGCACCGGCAAGGAGCTTGTTGCCCGCGCGTTACATGCGGCAAGCCTTCGCAGCAAGGGCCCATTTGTGGAAGTCAATTGCGCCGCGATTCCCGAGGAGCTGATCGAGTCCGAGCTTTTCGGCCACGTCAAGGGCAGCTTCACCGGCGCTACGGAAGACAAGACTGGCAAATTTCAAAAAGCAGACGGCGGGACTCTCTTCCTCGATGAAATCGGCGACATGAGTCTCCGCACGCAGTCGAAAGTATTGCGCGTTCTCGAAGAACAGCGCTTCGAACGGGTCGGATCGAACGAAACCTTGAGCGTGGACGTCCGCGTCATCGCCGCAACGAATAAGAATCTCGAACAGGAAATCGCCCGCGGCGCCTTTCGCCAGGACCTCTTCTATCGCCTGAACGTCATTCCCTTTTATGTGCCGCCCCTGCGTGAACGGAAGCAAGACATCCCCACGCTGGCAAGGTATTTCTTGAGGGAATTCAGCTCCGCATACGGGAAGAAAACGCGCGAGCTCAGCGACTCCGCCATGGAAATCCTCCTCCGCTTTCCCTGGCCGGGAAATGTTCGGGAGCTGCGAAACTTGGTCGAGCGATTGGTCATTGTCTGCCCCATGGCGCGCATCGAGCCGCATCACCTCCCGCCGGAACTGTTCCGCGGCGTCGCGGAAAGCCCTCACCACCTTTACCCGACCTTGCATGAAGCTCGCAGCGCCTATGAGCGGGAGTTCATCCTGCGAAAGCTGCAGGAGCACCGCTGGAACATGACGCAGACGGCCACGGCTCTCGGCCTAGAACGCAGCCATCTCTACCGCAAGATGAAGTCCCTGGGGATTGCCGCCCCGGATTAGGACGAGCACTGGACTTTCTTTCCCCTTTAGTCTTTCACACTATTTTCGATTCGCTTGTTCCATTCACTCACAACTTGTGTAAAATCTATCCAACGTGGTCTTTGACCCTGTACGTCTGGTTTGGACGGGCGGTCGTTCGAACTGGAGAAAAACCAGCCGCAGTGCCTTTCATTTGGCGCTTCCCCTGTCATTACAGATTCCTATCAGGAATACGGACACAAATCAGAAATGAGGAGCGCTTCCTTGATGAAGATGACACTCGTCGTCGGCATTCTGTTGTGCTCCTGTGTACCGCAGGGGCGATCGCAAACATCTGCAATCCTATCCGCAAAATCATCGCCGGCCGCGTCACAATCGAGTACGTTTTTCCCGCACAACTGGATTCGCGGCTATACCGATTTCGCCGTGGCTCCCTCGCATAACGAACCGGACCTTGGCCGATGTATGTTTCCGCAGCCGGTAACTGCGGGAGGGACCACCTCCACTTGCACGGCCTATGCGCGTTATCTCTTTAGCGGCTACATTGAGCTGCAACCTCTCGGTCGTACGACGGCGCGTCATTTTTTCATGTTCTTTGAACCGAGATTCAGCTTCGGGAGGAATATTCCGCAGACAACTTACGCCGCATCAATGGAACCCATCGCCTACGACCGCTCGATTGGAATCGGATTTCAATTACCCAGAAACTTTGAGCTGCGCGCCACTCAGCATCAAGTGGACTATCTGGGACGTTATGGCCGTCCCCTGGGCCCCGCGGACCTTCGCACCACGGGCCCTTACGGGCTTTATTCCACTTTTTCTGTTCGCTGGTCTTTTGGAGGATATGGGCGCCAGGGAGCTCCCTCGGCCTACTGAGCAGGAAGTTCAGGAGCCGCGTCTCTTTAAAGAGCCCATGCCCGATCGGGCGCTCCAGCGCGGAAGACTATCGATTATTCCTTGTCGCCACGATTCCCGGTGAGCCCTTCCAGTTGGAAACGCCAGTCCAGTTCACGCACCTTTTGGGGGTTTTCCCGCCAATCCGGCACGACTTTCACGAACAATCCCAAATAGATTCTTGTGCCAAGGATGGTCTCGAGTTCTTTTCGTGCTTCCGTTCCGATCTTTTTGAGCATCCCGCCTTTATGCCCGATAAGTATCTTCTTCTGCGAATTGCGTTCCACATGCATGGTTAATTCAATG
>QHYF01000321.1 GCA_003224075.1 Acidobacteriota bacterium | reverse complement strand
CCAAAGGAGATCGGCGTCTCGGAATATTTCGCTAAGTGGCTGTACGATTCCCGGAAGAACGGCGGCGGGGCCATCATGGATTTCGGATGCTATGGAGCGGAATGGGCGCTGTGGCTCAAGGGCCGCCCGGCGCGAGTTCTTGCCACGGCGCAAAAACTCAAGGTCGAGCAGCACAACGATGTGGACGACGATTCCACCATCGTCCTCGATTACCCCGACGCTACCGCGGTCATCGAGGCTTCCTGGAATTGGCCCTATAGCATGGGACAGGTGCAGGTATTCGGTCCCAAAGGCAGCCTTCTCGCTACTCGCGACGAATTATTCTTCCGCTCTGCAAATGAAAGCGGAACAAAAGCCGGGCTGGAAGGCCAGCGCGTCACGCTCAATCCCGTCCCGCGAGAGACGAGCAATCCAATTTCCTATTTTATTGACTGCATTCGCCACGACAAACCGATCGAAGATCCGGTTTCAGCGAAGCTGAATGTCCAGGTGCTGGAGATTCTGGATGCCGCTCGCGAGTCCGTTCGAACCGGGCGGCCGCAGGAACTGCGCTGATGGCGAGGCGGCTTACCGCCCAAGCCATAAAGAAACCCCTTTGCAGGTCTCATCTAGCATTGTTCCCGGATTTTCCCCAAGGTCGAGGAAAGCTCGAACTTAATTCGCCGAAAGGATTGGCTCCGGGGCCTGGACTCGAACCAGGATAGCCAGCTCCAAAGGCTGGTGTCCTACCAATTAGACGACCCCGGAACCGATGCTAGCAGTGTAGCAGAGCCCCGCAAATGCGCCCAAGGGCCGGCGGTCGGCGGGTCCAGCGCCGGTATCCACAGAGATTGCTTCTTGAGAAAATCATCCGTGTAGCCAACCATCTCGCGATGTGCGCGCGAAGAGAGTTTCTGCTAAATTGATAATGTTGTTTCCATCGCGGGAGAGGTGTCCGAGCGGTTTAAGGAGCACGCTTGGAAAGCGTGTGTAGGAGAAATCCTACCGTGGGTTCGAATCCCACCCTCTCCGCCATATCTGTAAGTCACTGATCCGCTTTCATTTGCATTCATGGTGTCTGGGCCCTGCCGAACGCCGTGTGACGATCTTCTGCTGTACGTACAGATATATTGACATTATCCGAATTCCGTCGATATACTCTCTTTGTCGCGACCAGCTATGCGATTTGAATGGGATGAGCAGAAGAACCGCCAAAACCTTCGCAAGCACGATGTTCGCTTTGAAACTGCCGTTCTGGTTTTCAACGATCCATACGCGATTACACAGCGGGACTACTCGTTTGAGGATGAAGAACGCTGCATAACGGTTGGAGCCATAGGAGCGGGTTCGGTTTTGTTAGTCGTCCACACGTTTTATGAAAGGTACGACGAAGAGGTCATTCGCATCGTCTCGGCCCGCGCTGCCGATTCGCACGAAAGGAGGGCCTATGAGGAAGCTCACAAAAGAGCAGAAGCGAGACATCCGCGCAATCGCCGCAAAAAGAGACGAAGACATTGATTCTTCCGACGCTCCCCCGGTTCTCGATTGGCGCGGGGCCGAAATCGGCAAGTTCTATCGGCCAAAGAAGAAGCCCGTAACTATGCGCCTGGATTCCGACGTCATCGCATGGCTCAAAGCGGACGGTCCCGGTTATCAGACCAAAGCGAATTGGCTTCTACGGCACGCCATGACTCATTTCACTGAAGGAAAGGGGCTTGCGAGCCGTAAGAAACGCCACCGACGGGTTGGCAAGGCCAAGTAATCGATGACTGCCAATCAAGCCGACAGGAGGATCGCGCTGCAGCGCACACTTGGAGCAAGGGTGCCTCGGGACAAGATCACTCAAGAGGCTTCCCTCTCCGCCACTTCCTGAGGGCCAACGGACCAAATTTCGGGATGAAAATGGCCGAGCGGCCCGGCTTTTCCTGCATTCAATTCGCGATCATTGTTCAGAAGTGGCAGGAGGCTGCGCCGCGCTTCTGCAGATATTTCTGGTGATACTCTTCGGCGCGATAAAACGTGCTTGCAGGCGCGATCTCCGTCGCGATAGGCCGCTTGAACTTGCCGCTGGCTTCGAGCGCCGCCCGCGATTTCTTCGCAATTGCTTCTTGTTCCGGCGAATGAAAGAAAATCGCCGTGCGGTACTGCGTGCCGAAGTCCGGTCCCTGGCGATTCACTTGCGTCGGGTCATGCACCTGCCAAAACACATCCAGCAACTGTTCGTAGCCCACTTTTGCCGGATCAAAAGTGACCTGTACCACTTCCGCGTGCCCGGTTTCGTCCGTGCATACGTCTTTGTAAGTTGGATTCGGCATCTGCCCGCCGCTGTAGCCCACGGCGGTATCAATTACACCGGGCACGCGCTGAAACGCCGCTTCCACGCCCCAGAAGCACCCCGCTCCAAAAGTCGCAGTCTCCGTCATGGATATCTCTCCGTAGACCAGGCTCTTCGTCATACTCTGCGCACTGAACTTAGATGCGCGAACCGCTTTCCCCGATTCCGCGCGGGATTTACGACGGTTTGCGCCGCGCCGGCGCGGCTCCGGCCAGGCCCTTCAACTTCTCCTGCGCCAGTGTCTTATACGGACTGTTCACCGAAGCCGCCTGCGCGAATGCGTCCTTGGCCTCGGCATTTTTCTTTAAGTTCAGGAGCGCGAATCCAAGACGATATTGATTCCGCGCATAACTCCCGTCATCGGCTTTCAGAAGCGGTGCCGCTGCTTTCAGATTCTCCGCGGCCTGTGCGTTGTCTTTCTTTTCGATGTTCACCTGGCCGAGAGAACTAAGCGCCAGTCCCTTCTGCAGCCCCTTCTGTTGAGCCCACTGTTCGTCGGTCATGCCTTCCGGCTTCTGCGCCTTTTCCAGAACCGAGATGGCCTTCTTGGCATACGCCTCTGCTTTATCGAGTTGCTCGCCTTTTTCGCCGTAATAATCAGAGAGCAGCAGCAACATGCCAAGATTGCTGGGATCCTTGGCCAGAAGCCCATTGGCCACTTCCAGCATCTTCGGCGCATTCTGTGCCTGCTGATAAGCCGTCGCTGCCACGCCGAGCGCCTGATTCGCGTATGGCGAATCCGGAAAGATTTGCGCGAATTTGGTCAACAGGGCTGCGCGCTTGGGTGCATCCTTAGCCTGGTATGCGCCGCTGAAGATCGCCTGTTGAATGTAAACGATGCTGTCCTTGTTGCTCTCCAGCGTCCGCGCCTTCTGATCTGCCCAAGTCTCCGCCGACGTCCCGGCGGGCGCAGGTGAATCTTTGTATCGCTGCAGAATTCCTTGCGTCTTCTCACCATACGAAATCAGCCGGTCCGCATCACCCTTGTCCGAAGCGGCGCGGATCATGTTCATCGCATTTGAAAAGCTATCCGGATCCAGCGCAAAGAGTTTGTCGCCGTACTCGAAGGCCTTGCCGTAATTCTTCTGTGCGAGGTAGTAATCCACATAAAGGCCATCCGCAAGGATGGAGTAGTCACCCTCTTTGCCCGGCCCCTCTGCGAATTTGTCGATCAAGGCCAGCTTCTGCGCCGGATCGGCCGTCGCATTAATCTCCGTCACCGCGTGATCCACTTCCGAGCCCGCCTGAATGGGAATGTATTTGCCGATTTGCTGCGCCGGCCCGGGATTTGCCGAATAGCCCAGCAGTAAGAAGCCCCCCATCAACCACCTGGTCCACCGCATAAGCACCTCCATCCTTGGGGAATTGCCTGCATCTTAGTGCCGTGCCTTGCGCCAGGCAAATAAAATCCTTTTTCGCAAACCACCTAAACACGACGTTGACGCTTACCCCCGTTTCGCGAGACGATTTAAGTTTTGGGTGGGGTGCGGAAATGGATCTGGAGCTTACCGGCCGCGTGGCGATCGTTGCGGCGGCCAGCAAAGGGCTCGGCCGGGCTGTCGCTGAAGAACTGGCCCGCGAAGGCGCGCATGTCGCCATCTGCGCGCGCACGCCCAGCACGCTGGCAGAGACCGCCGCGCACATCCAAAAAACTACAGGCCGCGAAGTCTTCCATCAGGCCCTCGATGTGACTGATTCTGCAGAAGTTGCCGCCTTTGTTGTGGCCGTAGAAACCCGCCTCGGACGCATCGACGTTTGCGTTACCAATTCGGGCGGCCCACCGTCTAAATCCTTTAGAGAAACGAAACCCGAAGAGTGGCGGGCCGCCGTTGACCAGTTCCTGATGAGCACCGTCTTTTTCGCCCGGGAAACTCTGCCGCGCATGCAAAAGAACAAGTGGGGACGTCTGATTACCATCACGTCGTCTGCGGTCAAGCAGCCCGTGGACGGCCTGCTGCTCTCGAATTCGGTTCGCGCGGCCGTAACCGGCCTTGCTCGGACCCTTGCCAACGAATATGCCGCCGCCGTCGCTTTCCTCGCTTCCGAGCGCGCTAGTTTCGTCAACGGCACTTCCGTCGCCGTTGACGGCGGCCTGGTCAGGAGTCTCCTCTAGCCCTCAATGGCCGCTTCGACCCGCCAACTCGAACTCACCCTTCTGCCGGATCGCTTCGCCGTCTCGCGGCTTGCCGCCGATGCTCCCATTCCCGGCTGGGCGACGCAAGGAGCGTTTTTCTCTGTCACGCGCACCTGTGACGAACTTTCCGTCGTCTGCGAACTCTCGCGCGTTCCCGTCGGCGTACAGTCCCAATCGGGCTGGCGTGTCTTCAAAGTTCACGGGCCCTTTGTTTTGTCGGAGATTGGCGTGCTTTCCGCGCTCGCCGCACCGCTGGCCGCAGCAGAGATCAGTTTATTCGCAGTTTCCACCTTCGATACCGATTACCTGCTCGTCGCTTCCGAAGCTCTGTTGGCCGCCGTCGCTGCTCTCGAGCGCGCAGGACATACCGTAAACAGGAGCGCAACCGAATGATCGGGGAACCTCTTCGCAACAGCAATCGCCGGAGAAGGCGGGCCGCGTTTTTTGCCTTCGCAGTGCTCCCGGCAATTTTCGTCGCCGTCTTGCAAACCCGCGCCGATGAGCCCTACGCGCGCAGCCGCGACTATGATTTGCAGCATTCGAAAATCACGCTGCGTTTTGACCTCGAACACAAAAAGGTTCTCGGCGACGTCACCCACTCGCTTTCCATTCTTCGCGACGGCGCCACAAAAATCGCTTTCGACTCCGCCGGCCTGACCATCCAAAGCGTTACGTTGAACAAAACCCCTGCGAAATTTGAAACCTCCGCAGACAAACTCAGCCGGTGACAAATTCGACGCCGCCATCCGTTACGAAGGGAAACCCAGCAAAGGAATGTATTTCATCCTGCCGGACAAAGACTATCCGGACCGCCCGAAACAGATTTGGACGCAGGGCGAATCCGAAGACACGCGCTACTACCTGCCCACCTACGACTATCCGAACGATCGCCTCACCACTGAAACGATCCTCACCGTTCCGGCCTCCTGGATCACCGTTTCGAACGGCAAGCTCATTAGCGTCACCGACGCCGGCAAAGGGCTGAAGACCTGGTATTGGAAGGAATCCGTCCCCAGTTCCACGTATCTCATCACCGTTGTGGCCGGCGAATTCGACGAACTGAAGGACACCTGGCGCGGCATCCCCGTCACCTACTATGCGCCGAAGGGCCGAGGAGACCGCCTCGCCATCAACTATAGCCGCACGCCCGCGATGATGGATCTCTTCAGCAAGAAGCTGGGCGTCGATTATCCCTGGGAAAAATACGCGCAAGTCATGGTGGAAGCGGCACTTCGCTCGTTCATCCCAAGCTGGCTCCCGAATATCCCGCCGGCCAAGACGCCTTGATCTCGCACGAGCTCGGGCACCAATGGTTCGGCGACCTGGTCACCTGCAAGGACTGGGGCGACATCTGGCTCAACGAGGGCTTCGCCACCTTCATGGAGACCGTCTGGAGCGAAGCTCACTACGGAAGGGGTCAGGCTGATTACGAGCGCTGGGAACGTGCGCGCGGCTGGTTCGATAGCACGAATCTTTGGAGCAAGCCCGTCGTGCGCCACGACTTCGACGATTCCAGCGAATTCGACGGCAACGTCTATGACAAAAGCGGCTGGATCCTCTATATGCTTCGCCACCAGATCGGCGAGGATACCTTTTACCGCGGCCTCAAGCGCTATCTCGAAGTGAATCGCGGCAAGAACGTTGTCACCGCCGATTTCGCAAAAGCCATCGAAGAAGCCACGCACGTCAACATCGACCAATTCCTCGGACAATGGATTTACGGCGCTGGTGCGCCCAAGTTTGACCTGAGCTACACCTACGACAACGAAAAGCATCAGGTCGCGCTGACCGTTAAACAGACACAAAATGTCGAAGGGCGCGTGGGAATCTTCCGCGTGCCCGTGGAAGTCGAAATCAGCACGGCGTCGGGACCGAAGCTCTACAACGTCGCCGTTTCGAAAGACAAGCAGACTTTCTCATTGCCTGCGCAGTCCGCTCCCCTGATGGTTCTCTTGGAAAAGAAAGAGTGGCTCTATCAGTTGAAGAATGCCCGCGAGGTTGCGGATCGCGCCGATGCGGCCGTCGCTCTCGGCAAGATCAAGGGAGATGACGAAATCGTCGCCGCCCTGGGTGACACGCTCCGCAACGACAAAGCCTGGGGCGTTCGGGTGACCGCCGCCAGCACTCTTGGCCAGATCGGCGGAGCCGCCGCATCAAAACGGCTTCTTGAGGCGCTTGACACCGAGATGGAAGCGGGCGTCCGAAATGGCATCGTCAAAGCTCTCGGCAATTTCAAGGATGACGCGGCCATTGTAGCGAGGCTCAATTCCATCGCCAAAGAGGACAGGTCCTACCGCGCGCGCGCCGCGGCGTTGCAGGCGCTCGGCAGCCTGAAGGCGCCCAATGCTTTCGCCACGCTCGACGCTGCCGTTGCCGCGGATTCCCCGGACGGGTTCCTGCGCAACGCCGCGCTTCGCGCTTTCGGCTCGTTTGGCGACGACAAAGCTGTGCCGCTGCTGTTGCAATGGTCTGCCGCCGGCAAACCGATCGAAGCGCGCACCGCGGCCATCAACAGTCTC
>QHYF01000320.1 GCA_003224075.1 Acidobacteriota bacterium | reverse complement strand
TGCAGGTCACCGCGGGGCAATTCTTCGGCTTCCTCGGGCCGAATGGCGCCGGAAAATCAACGACCATCAAGATGCTGACAGGCTTGCTGGCACCGACCTCCGGCGGCATGCAGCTCCTCGGCCAGGATTTCGCAGCGCATCCCGTCGAAGTGAAGCGGCAGATCGGCGTCGTGCCGGAGGGGATGGGCCTTTTCGAGCGCTTGACGGGAAGCGAATATCTGCACTTTGTGGGGCGCATGTACGGTCTGGACCGCGCGACAACGCGGCGCCGGTCGGATGAATTGCTGGAATTCATGCAACTTGCCGACCGTCCCAAAACAATGGTCGCGGATTATTCTCACGGGATGCAGAAGAAACTCGCGCTGGCGGCAGCGGTCATCCACGGGCCGCGGATTTTGTTTCTCGATGAGCCGTTCGAAGGAGTGGACGCGCTGGCGGCAGGAGCGCTGAAATCGTTGCTCGGGCGGATGACGGAACGTGGCACTACGATATTTCTGACTTCCCATGTCCTCGAAATTGTCGAGCGCCTGTGCAGCCACGTTGCCATCATTCACAAGGGGCGGCTCGTGGCGCACGGTTCGCTCGAAGAGTTGCGCGCGGGAATCTCCGACGAAGAAGGAAACAAAACACTCGAGCAGATTTTCCTTTCGATTGTCGGTCAGGATGGCACGGAACGCCCGCAGCTCGAGGAACTCTCATGGCTGATGTAGTGGAATCCGCCGGCCTCCTCGAGCAGATCCGGCTCGTTGCGGGACTTCGCTGGCGAATCCTCCGAAACAGCCTGGGCAAGAAAAATAACCGGCTCGATCTGATCGGGCTGATCCTGGCCGGAATCTTGAGCAGCGTTTTGGTCCTCGGATTGTCTTTTGCGTTCTACGCTGGAGCGTACGCCTTTCTTTCGAGCGGCCGCCCGGGCTGGATGGCACTGCTTTTCTGGGGCATTTTTCTTTTCTGGCAAGTTTTTCCGGTTTTCGTCGCGGGTTTCGGAGCGAATTTCGAGTTTCGAACGCTGCTGCGTTTCCCGCTGAGCCTCAGCGCGTTCTACATCATCGGCCTGGCGTATGGGATCGCGGATTTCTCCGCGATCGCATCGCTGTGCTGGCTGCTCTCCATGAGCATCGGGGCCGGCGCCGCAAAGCCGGGCGTGTTGCCCGCGATGCTGCTGGTTGCTTGCGTGTTTGCGCTGTTCAACGTGACGCTGGAGCGACTCATCGGTTCCTGGCTGGAACGGCTGCTGTCCCGGCGGCGGACGCGGGAGCTGTTTTTCGCGCTCTTTGTTCTCTCGATGATTTCGCTGAATTTCGTCACCCCGCTGTTGAACCGTTACGGCGCGGCAGCGCGTCCGGTGATCTTGCATGCTCTCCCATACTTTGCGTGGTTTCCTCCCTCGCTTGCGGGACGCGCGGTCGCGGCTATGGCGCAGCTTCAGCCTGCAGGATTTTTGCTCGGCTCGGCGGGCCTTTTGTTTTACGTGCTTTTGTTCAGCGCTCTGCTTTGGCGGCGGTTTGCAGCGCAGTATCACGGCGAAGAGCTCAGCGAAACAGCAACGCCAGCGCATGCTGGCGTACGTCCAGTCAGAAGGGAAGACGATACCGCCGACGGCTTGGGCTTGCTATCACCCCAGGTGGCCGCAGTCGTTCGAAAAGAATTCCGCTACCTTACACGAAACGGCTTCGCGTTTCTTACGCTGCTAATGCCCCCGCTGCTCGTCCTTTTGTTCAGTTCGCAGTTCGCGGGAAGACATCCAAGCATTGGCGGTACAGGGGTCTCCACGGAAATGTTTTTCCCCGGCATCATGGCCTATCTCATCCTCATTCTGATGGCGCCCGCCTATAACAGCTTCGCCTACGAAGGCCGCGGCATTCAGACCTACTTCACGGCGCCGCTGCGCTTCCGGCAGGTTTTCCTCGGGAAGAATCTGATGCTTGTCTCCGTGCTGACGGTAGAAATCGCATTGTCGATCGGAATGCTGACCTATCGAGTGGGGCTGCCCTCCGCTCACATGCTGGTGGCCACCATCGCGGCAATCATTTTCACCGTCGTTGGCCAACTCACCATCGCCAACTGGTCCTCGCTCAATTTTCCGCGCAAGCTCGAATTCGGCCAGATGCGCGGCCAGCGGCAATCCGGCATGGCCGTGCTCGTTGCCTTCGGTTCGCAAATTCTAATGGGCGGCATCTCCGCAGTGATTCTTTTCTCAGGGCGATGGACGGGAAATCCGTGGTTCCCCGCCGAAGCGTTCGCATTTCTCGCCGCGGCGGCTGTGGGTGGTTATTTCGCCTCGCTCGACGCTTTGACGCATCTCGCGGAAAAAAAGAAAGAAACCTTGATCGAAGCGCTGTGCCGATGATGCGGTTCGAATTGCATGTGCGGCTTTCGACCGCGTCCGTGCGCGCATCGGGCGGCCCGAGGAGCGCGATGATAGGCTGACCGCTCATTTTGGATCGCTCATTTTTCAACGAGGAAGTTCCCGATCGCCAGCGCATCCATCCCCGAGCTGAAAAAAGTGCGGATTGCATCCGTCGGCGTGTTCACGATAGCCTCGCCGCGCAAATTGAATGACGTGTTCATGATCACGGACACGCCGGTGCGTTTCTCGAATTCATCGATTAGCCGCCAGTAAAGCGGATTGATCTCTTTCTCGACGGTCTGCGGCCGCGCGCTTCCGTCCACGTGCGTGACCGCGGGAATGACGCTTCGTTTTTCCGGCCGTACCTGGGCCGTGAGGATCATGAACGGTGAG
>QHYF01000311.1 GCA_003224075.1 Acidobacteriota bacterium | reverse complement strand
GAACGCGTTCCGATGCGTCACGGACGATGCGCTCGCCAGCGCGAATGGTGATGCGGCAAGCCGCGGCGCAGTTCTGCACACTCTCGGATTGCTCGCCGCGGATCTGCGCCGCAAGCTCGGCGAAGATCCCGCCTCCGTGCAAAGATTCGATTTGCCTCTCGAGCGGGCGACGACCGCGTCCTTGGACGCCCTCAAAGCATTCACCGAAGGACGCCGTCTAACACGCGAGCAGGGCGCCATTGATGCCTTGCCTGCTCTTAAAAAAGCGGTCGATTTGGACCCCAGGTTTGCCCTCGCTTACTCCAATCTCGCGGTCGCTTACTACAACCTCAATCAGAACGCTTTAGCCGCCGATCGGATCCGCCAGGCTTTCGAACTGGCCGACCGCCAGACGCTGCGCGATCGCTTGCATATCACCACGCTTTACTACGACCTCGGCACAGGCGATGTAAACAAGGCCATTGACAGCTACAAAGAGTGGGTGCGGCTCTACCCCCGCGATGACATTGCCAAAGGCAATTTATCTTCAGAATATTTCGTGATCGGGGATTACGAGCAAGCCGCGCTCCTGGGTCAACAAGCGCTCCGCCTTGATCCCGGAAGCGCCGCTTGGTACGAAAATCTCTCAACGGCCTATATTGCTTTGCTCCGCCTCGACGATGCTCAGGCTATTTTGAACCAGGCGTTTGCCCACAAACTGGATGATGCCTCCATGCACGCAGGCCTCTATGCGCTGGCCTTCTTGCGTGGAGATTCCCCGGGTATGGCGCGTGAGATGACCTGGTCGGCCGGAAAACCCGGCGGCGAGGACGCGATGCTTGCGCTGCAGGCGGACACGGAAGCTTACTTCGGACATTTGAAGAAGGCGCGCGATCTCTCCCGCCGCGCCGTGCAGGCGGCACAAAACGCCCAGCTCACCGAACCTGCGGCCATCTGGCAGGGAACCGCGGCCATCCGCGAAGCGATTTATGGCAACCTCGAGGAAGCGCGCAATGGGGCAGAGAAAGCGCTGGAGATTGCACCGAAGAGCCGCGACACTCAGATTCTCGCCACTCTAGCTCTTACGCGGGCCGGCGAAGGGCGCCGGGCCCAAACTCTCATGGACGATCTCGCGGCAGGCCACATCACCAACACGATCGTGCAATCCGCTTGGCTGCCCAGCATCCGCGCGCAGGCGGAGTTGCGCGGCCAGAGAGCCGCCAAAGCTCTGGAATTACTCGAAGTCGCCAGACACTATGAACGCGGACAATTGATCGGAAACTTGACCTAGTCCTGCATGATGCCGGTCTATCTCCGCGGAGAAGCGTATCTCAGCGCAAGGCAGGGACCGCAAGCCCACGCAGAGTTTCAAAAACTGCTCGACTATCGCGGCGTTGTCGGCAACTGTTGGTCCGGGGCGCTCGCCTCCCTGGGACAGGCACGGGCCCGCGTTCTGGAAGGCAACGTCAATTCGGCTCGCATTTTCTATAACAAATTCTTCTCTCTGTGGAAAGACGCGGACCCCGATATCCCCATCCTCAAATCCGCTCGCGCCGAATTCGCCAAACTGAATTCCAAGTCAAATTGATTCTCATGGAACGTGCTTCGTCACGTTCTGCTCCGCTCGCAGTTCCACGTCGCAATACGTGCGCCGCTTGACCGATAGCAATCAAAAGTCTCTACATCAACTCTTCGATGAAGGAACGCGCCACTTCAGGCGGTACTCTTGGCTCGAGATGGACTAAAGGTCCTTCATTCAACACCGGCTCGGCGCCGTGCAGCGTGGGAACGTCGGTGCGCTCGAAGAATTTCCCGATGGGGATTTCCTCGCCCCAGAGCAGCGATTTCTCCATCGCCGCCGTCCAGTCCGCCGGGTCGTAAGCCGAGTCGTCCTCGAGCTTCTTCACACGCGGACGGAACCACTGGTAGGTGTTGTCGTGGTTATAGGTGACGCAAGGGCTGAAGACGTCCAGGAACGAGAAGCCCGGATGCTCGATGCCTTGCTTGATCAGCTCGGTGAGATGCTTCTGCTCGGCGCTGTAGCCGCGCGCAATGAAGGTCGCTCCCGCGGCTAGCGCGAGAGAAATCGGATTGACAGGCGCTTCGATGTTGCCGAAAGGCATGCTCTTCGTCTTCATGCCGATGCGGCTGGTAGGTGAGGTCTGGCCCGTGGTTAGGCCGTAAATCTGATTGTCCATGACGATGTAGAGCAGGTCCACGTTCCGGCGCATCGAGTGCACGAAATGGTTGCCTCCGATTCCGAACCCGTCACCGTCGCCGCCGGTCACCAGTACAGTGAGTTCATGATTGGCAAGCTTCAGACCAGTAGCCACCGCCAGCGCCCGCCCGTGCAGGGTGTGCATGCCGTAGGTATTCATGTACCCGGGAAAGTTGGAGGAACACCCGATGCCGCTGATGGTGACAACGTTGTGATTCGGTATGCGCAACTCGACCAGGGCCTTTTGTACGGCTGCGAGCACGCCGAAATCGCCGCATCCGGGACACCAGTCGGGATCGACTTTGCCTTTCATATCCGCCAGGGTCAGTTGACTGGCACGCTGCGCGACTGTCGCCATGTGCGTCTCCTCCTCAGACCGTAATCTCGTGCATCGGAACGGAGAGTTTCGTCTTCCCGGCGAGTTGCTCCTTCACCGCCTCCACAATGTGGTGCGGCATGAAAGGTTCGCCGTCATACTTGCGAATGTGTCCGTCCGGCACAAAGCTGGTTTCGCTGCGCAGGTAGCGCGCAAACTGGCCGCTATAGTTGTTCTCCACGATGATGGTGTGCCGCGAGTCTTTGAGAATTTCGAGAATGGCTTCACCGTGCAGCGGGACGAGCCAGCGAATCTGTAGCTGATTGGCGGAGATTCCTTCATCATTGAGGATCTCGCAGGCTTCCTCGATCACGCCTCTTGTTGATCCCCAGCCGATCAAGGTGACATCGGCATCGCGCGGTCCCAGCAATGTAGGAGGCGGCACGGCGGCCTCAATCCCGTCCACCTTGCGCATGCGTTTTTCCATCATGGCGCGGCGCTTGATCGGATTGGTGAACTCATCGCTGATCAGCACTCCATCTTCCATGTGTTCGTCCGTCG
>QHYF01000319.1 GCA_003224075.1 Acidobacteriota bacterium | reverse complement strand
CTTGATGGCGATCAGGTTTCCCATGCAGCCCGTGGGCACGAATAGCGCTGCTTCTTTGCCGAACATCTCCGCCGCGCGCTTTTCCAGCCGGTTGACCGTCGGGTCTTCTCCATACACGTCGTCCCCGACCTCGGCCTCCGCCATCGCCCGCCGCATCTCCGCGGTCGGCCGCGTCACCGTATCGCTCCGCATATCGATCACATGCGCCGGAGCGCCGTCCGTCTCCCTCACCTGATCCGGATCCACCCTCTGATTCCCCTTCGCCACCGTATAACTCATGTTTTCTCTTCTCTCTGCCTTCTTCTTTCTTCTCGCTATTCTTCCTTCTCGCTATTCTTCCTTCTTTCGTCGCTCTCTTTTTTCTTCTCCTCTGCTCTCTGTGTCCTCTGTGTTAAAAGCCTTCTTTAACTTCAACCCAAGTCATTCCATTCCAAGTCTCACTTCATCAGCTCCACAAACACTTCATTCGAAACACTCAGTCTCCCCGGCGCCAGCCGCACCACGTTTCCATCCCGTTTCACCAACCCCGCCGACGCCAGCGGTTCGAATCGTCCCGCCAGCGACACTCCATACTCCCGCTCGATCCGCGCCACATCAATTCCGTCTAGTTGCCGCAACCCCAGAAACAATTCCTCCTCAAGGGCGCGCTCCGCCGTCATCTTCTCATGCTGCTCGACCGGCAATCGCCCGCTTTGCACGGCACTCACGTAGGCCGCGGCGTCGTGCACGTTCGCCCACCGCTGTGCCCCCGAAAACGAATGCGCTCCTGCCCCAAATCCCAGGTACGCTTCGCGCCGCCAGTATTTCAGGTTGTGTTTCGATTCGAATCCCGGCTTCGCCCAATTTGAAATCTCATAATGGCGATAACCCGCTGCCCGCAAAGTCTCCAGCGCCATTTCGTAGAACTCGGCCATTTCGTCTTCGCTTGGCACGGCACCTGCGCTGTACCGTCCCCCGCCCTGCAGCAGCTCCTTCCCAAGTCGGCTGCCTTCATCAACCTCCAACAAATAAATCGAAGCGTGCTCTGGCTTGAGCGCCGTCAATTCATCCAGCGACTGCCGCCAGCTCTCTCTTGTCTGGTGCGGCAATCCAGCGATCAAATCGAAGCTGATGTTTCGAATGCCCGCTTCGCGCAGAATCGGCACGGCCCGGTAAATATCCGCTCGCCGATGCATCCGTCCCGCAGCCACCAGTTCTTTGTCCGAAAACGATTGCACCCCAAAGCTGACCCGGTTGATTCCCGTCTGCACCCATGCATTTCCCTTCTCGGCCTCAATGGTTTCCGGATCAGCTTCCAACGTCACCTCTGCAAAATCCGCCGCGAAGCTTTTCCGAATCGTATCCAGAATGTTCTGAAGGTGGGGAGGTTCCAACAGGCTGGGTGTCCCCCCGCCAATGTAAACCGTGTCCACCACAGCTGCGCCCAATTCCTTCGGCAGCGTGACACCCGCAGTTGAGTAAAACGCCTTGTGTTCACGAATTTCCCGGCAAACCGCCTCAACGTAAGGAGCAAACCGCGCCGTCGAGACCACTCCCGTATGAAAATTACAATACGTACACTTCGTCTGGCAGAACGGCACCTGCACGTAAATCCCGAGCGTCTTCATCGCACAAAAACTCTAGCACAACGCCCTCGCAATCCCGGAACCCAACCTAGAATTCCTTTGACAGATCGCCCCTCCACGGGTATAATGTTTTTAGTTAGAGATGCGTGGTTTTAAGTGCGGCAGATGTCTAGCCGCTTTTTTCTTTTTTGGGGGCCCATTTGCCGGCATTCATTAAGGTGGGCTGCCACCAGCAATCTGGCTCCTTTAGAATCAACAAGTTACGAAATGCAAATTCTGTAAGTCCCTTGTTTTGACATTCATACAAACTGCCGGGGGTGGGGGGGGCCTTACGCGCAGTCAGAGTCTTTATTTGAAGTCTGCTTCAATCGGCCATAACTTTTGCGTGCAGCTTCCGTTCCCGTGGCCCGTCAAATTCGCACAAGAACACGCCTTGCCAGCGCCCCAGCGCCAGCTTTCCGCCTTCCACGAAAACGATCTGGCTTGATCCCACGAGGACGGCTTTTATATGCGAATCCGAATCGCCCTCTCCGTGCTGGTAGGGCCCCACAGCGGGGATCAGGCGGTCCAACGCGCCCTCAACGTCGCGCGCCACGTACGGGTCCGCACACTCGTTAATGGTAATCGCTGCCGTCGTGTGCGGCACGTACAAATAGCACACTCCATTGGCCACCCTGGACGCTGACACGGCGCTTTGTATCTGGGCCGTCACGTCAACAAGTTGCGTGTGGCGCTCGGTCTTCACGGTCAGTGTCTGCATGGGCTTGCCTCCCCGCTTGGCTCGGGAATTCTAGCACTGCGGCTCGATCGTGGCGTGGACCAGCGGGAATAAGAGAGGGAGTCTAAGAAAGCGGAACGATGAAGTGACGCCCGAGCGCCTTTCCGGTCGCGTGCTTCTGCAATTCGCTCAAGCTGCCGGCTCCCCATCGTGCCAGAAACGGCAGGAGACACAGCTCGCGTGACTGCAATGCTTTGTGCGGATAAAGCAGCGACTCCAGGTACTGTTCGTGCGCCGAGATCTGACCGCTTTTTTGATCCTGTGCCCGGCCCGCCTTGCGGCGCAGTTTTTCGATATGAAATTCGATTCTCTTCCGCGACCTCTCAACCGTGCCTTTCAAAGTGGGATCCAGCTTCTCGATCTGCCTGCCGAGTTGCGCCAGCATCTTGGCGATCTGTTTTTTGTTTCGCTCAAATGTCCGCGAAAGTGACTTGGGAACAGCCGCGCCCTCCATCTTGTGCCGAAGGTTTTGCGGTCCCGCCCAAACGTCCTCAACCGTCAGGCCGTACCGGCGCAGCAGTTTATTGGCCTTCGCGTCTACCAGCGTGAATCCGGCTCGCGGCAACATCACCGGCATCCGCCCCAGAAGTTCCCGGTAGATCACTTCCGACTGCGCAAAATACGAAATTTCGGCGGGGCCGCCGATATA
>QHYF01000318.1:3873-7910 GCA_003224075.1 Acidobacteriota bacterium | reverse complement strand
ACGCGTTTCCTTCTTCGAGCAACTCCTCGACGCTCTCCGAACCTGCACGCTCGATCCCGGATAATCCTTGCAAGTCTCCCGACTGGCCAGCCGAGCGCGCCCCTAAACCCTGAGGCTCGAACACCACGCTATCCACACTCACGTTCTTCCCCCGGACTCTCTTTTTCCTTGGAGCTGCCTTTCTTCTGGAAGGCTTTCTTTTGGAAGCGGCCTTCTTGCTCGCGGTTTTTTTCGTCTGTTTCTTCTTGTTCTTCTTCGGGGACATAGGCGGAGTTTACCTCTTTCGTGTTTGCTGGTTTACCTCAACGCGCTTGGCCAAACTCTTCAGTTACGGACTGTTGAAACGTTGGAGAATATCCGCTCGCTGAACGGCAAAATCCTCAGGCCCGGACAGCGCTTTCAGAGATATCGCCGGTCTTAATGGTAAACCTTCAGCTCCACGAACTCTACCCCATAAGGCGTCGAGCTTAAATTCAGCCGCGCTACCGTCACCGGCAGTCGAAACCTGCGCGGACCCGCGCTTCCCGGATTGATGTAGAGCACGCCCTTACGCTCCATTTTTCCAAGCTTGTGGGAATGCCCGCTCACGACAATCTGAAACCTAGCGGTCGCCGGATTCAAATCCATTTCCTTGACGTCATGAATCATATAAATCATCGCCGCGCCCGCTTCAGCGATGGCTGTCATAGGCAACGCGTGCGCCCACGCTTCCGTATCCACATTTCCCCGCACCGCCACAACCGGTGCAATTTTTCTCAGCGTCTCCAGAATCTCAGGCTTTCCCACGTCCCCCGCGTGAAGAATCAGTTCTGAGCCGCGCAGCGCTTCGGCCGCTTCCGGGCGAAGCAAACCGTGCGTATCAGAGATCAGCCCGATGCGCTTTGGTTTCATTGGTACACGCGAATACTAACGCCCTTTGTTGCCACGGGGCACACAAATCCGGAATTGATGGAGGATTCTTCGTGGCAGTTTACGCTGATGCTTTGGTAGGAACCGCGCGGCGCAGCGGTTTTGCCCCTGGAAGGGGAAACTGCATATGCCAGAAGTTCGTTTCGGGCGAGAGGAACTCCACTCCAAGATACTGCTTGCTGTCGCGCGCCCGGTGGATGGAGACAACCCGGCACTCCATCGACTGCAAAGTATGATCATTCACCAGGATGAGCGTTTGTCCCATCAGCACGATCTCTTCGAGATGAAATAATGCGCCGTGCCGGTTCACCGACTGCGTATGGGTCTGGACACTGAACTTCTCACCGGCATCCGTTTTTCCGTGGACCGTCAGCGGCACCGTCAACGCTACGCGCTGCGTCCGCCGGCGTTCTTTGCAGCGAAAGTGAAGCAGGGACATTTGTAAAGACGCCCTCAAAAAGCTGATTTGTGAATCCTCGGGGCTTTCGACCAGCTTTAATCGACGCGTTCTTGCCTACCGAGTCGTGTCAGCAGGGTGCCGAAGCGACGGAGCAACAGAAGAGAAGTGACTAGCACGAACCTTGCCCACACAGTCCCAATACTGCCCGCTTACCCCTCACCGGACAATGGCGGAACGGTACCACAAAATCGGATCCAATAACAGTACCCTCGTACTCCCTTTTTTGCTCCCTTCGGTTCATTCTGCATTCGAAACAAATCTCAGTTTCGCTGAGCAACGATTCTCCCGTCGTTGAATTCGAGCGCCACTGCAAAATGGGCCATCAACTCGTTGGCACGCAGCATCTCAAATACTTCCACTGGTCTGGCCTTCCTTCCTGCGCTCAACGGCCCGCGAGTAACCGTGCAACTCTGGAATCCCGCCGGTTTGCTTATCCTCGCCTCCGGGAACCGCCGCCGCTCGCGCACGTTTCCGGAGGACCAGCCTTCCCTTATCTTGTGTCTCGGACGGCGCTTTCGTTTCAAATGGGAGTGTTTGCCCCGTGTCCGCCCTCAGTTCTCGAACAGCCTTACGATCTGCAGCGGGTTCACCCGCGCTCGTTCCACCGTTAAGCCCCAGTGCAGGTGCGGGCCCGTGACGCGTCCCGTCGCTCCCACTTTGCCTAGCACTGCGCCCGCCTCCAAATCATCGCCCACTTTCACATCAATCTCGGAGAGGTGCCCATAGAACGTGTAAATGCCCAGGCCGTGGTCCAGCACTACGGTGTTACCCGAAAAAAACAATTCTTCGGCCAGCGCCACACGCCCGCGCTGTGCCGCATGTACGGGCGTCCCCGTAATCGCGGGAAAATCCACGCCGCCGTGCGGCGACCCGGGCTTGCCATTCAGGATTCGGCGCTTCCCGAAATTCCCTCCCGTGCTCACGCCATCCAGGGGCACGCGAAACTTTCCATTCCACAAACGCTCGGGCGTCGCCCGGTCGAAGATTTCCCGCAGCCTTTGCCGCTCTTCGTCCGCGCGTTTGATTTGCTCGGGGTTGGGCTCAACGAACTCGTTTTCCACGTGCAAGCTTTCGGTCGCAAACCGCCCTTTCCTCACCGCAACCATGGCGCGGCAACTGATTTTCTCGCCGCTGGCCGTCTGCCCCGTCACTTTCAAGTCATAAGTTCCCGCCGCTTTTTCCAGATCCACTCCCACTAAGCCTCTTTGCACTCTTTCGCGCCCGGCGTCCTGCCAGAACGGAACGCTTCGCCCTCCCCAATCCCCTTTCAATTCCGCCAATGGCTTTGGACTTTTCACCTCCACCAGCAGCAAACTTCCCTGGCTCGATACCGGCGCGCTCAATCGCAAGGTTGCCCCCGCAGTGCAATTCCCCGCTTCCTTCGCCATCGCTCCAACCGGAAGCAACCCCAGCGAAGGCCCAAGGCATACCGCCGCGAACCACATCCGCCACGTTCGAATTGGATTCACGCTTCGCACTCTTATCGCTGCTGCCGCATCGCCGCCACACGCGACTCGACTTTTTCAAATTGCGCTCGCGCCACCTTCGATCCCAGGATGGCCTTTTCCATCGTTAGAAACAAATCGGGGTTATTCATCTTTTCGCGCAGCTCTGTCAAGAAGGGCCGCACTTTTGCAAAGATAAAGTAGAGTTCTCCGCAAAATGCCAGCTGAAAGAAAAGTTTCTCGCTCACGACGCCGTTCAAGACAAAGGAAACGGCAATTCCCCAGTAGCTGCCCACCTGCCGCAGCCAGTTGTTTTCTTCTGACCCCATAGCCGTTGCCACCTTCACGAAGTCATCCGCATTTTTGGGCCAGAACGTAATCAGCCACCATTGCCGCGCCTTCCGAAGCTCCGGCTCGCGCCTCAGGTCATAGAGTTCCAGAATCAACCGCGCGTCATCTGCGGTCGGTCTCTTCGCCATGGCTTCCTCCCAGGTTCCAGGTGTGATTCTACCTTCCGCCTGCACGTTTCCGCTTCCGCTTTCTTTAGCTTGCATGACCCAAGAACTGTCCGGCAACGCGACAAACCCATCCCACGTTCGGACGCGAAGGGCTCACTCTCTTGTCCTCACCTTTCGCGCAAGCCCTTATCCTGCTATGACTTCTGTGTCGTCCCCGAGCGGCACTAGAATTGCCCCATCTAAGGCGGCTAAGTCTATTCGCCTTTATGCAGGGGAACGTCAAGGAGGCGCTGTGAAAAAGATCGATCGGATGCGAGAGAAAGTGAGCGTCCTGCCGACTTGCGCTTACCTGTCGAAGATGCACGACGCGGGTTGGAGCCTTGTGGCCCTCGAATGGGAACGCGAAGTGGAGTCTTCGGCCGAACCCGAAGAGCGTGAAGTTGCCGCCACTTCCGAGGAAATTCCTTTCGGCCTTCGGATTGCCGCCGACTGCCGCCATCTGGAAGATGACCCCCTGGAACTGCAAACGCTCAAGTTCCTCGCCGAAATGATCGTCCAGGACGTTTCTTTCACCAGCATGGCCGACGCCCTGAACGTGCGCGAGTATCGCACGCGCGACGGCCGGCCCTGGACCGCCGCCAGCGTCTTCAAACTCACGCCGCGCCTGATCGAGGTGGCCCCGCGCATCCTCTCCGGCGCCGAATGGGAGTCCCGCAAGAAACAACTCTCCCGCGTCACCTGGAACTCCTGACGAATACGCTTACT
>QHYF01000318.1:0-3650 GCA_003224075.1 Acidobacteriota bacterium | reverse complement strand
CCGGTGTGGCCGACCGTGAATCCGGTCACTGTGGGCGCGGCCACGCCCGCCAGATTCCCGGCAAAATTTTGCAAGCCCGTCCATTTGCCGGCAGCCCGCGGCCCCGCCAGTGTTTGCGTGATCACCCATACGTTTGACGTGTTCAACCCGTACGCCGCGCTCGCCATCAGCAGAAACGCCACCGCAAGGTCCGGGCCCGCCAAGGCACAAGCTGCCAGCAAAACTCCTCCGACCAATTGTCCCGTCCCGATCATCGTTTTTCGCACCAACGTCGCGCTCCACCCCGCGGCAATCCACCGATCCGAAGCCGCGCCGGAAATCACGGACACAAACGCCATCAGCAGATACGCCAGCGCGCCGATCTTTCCCATGCGTTCCAGCGAAAATTGCCGTTCTCGCACCAGGTAATACGGCAGCCACGTCAGCAGGTAATAGAGCAAGTAGTTCCCGCCAAACATTCCAAGAAACGTTCCCCATGCTTCTCTCCGCAACAGGATGTCTGTCATTCCCGGGCCGGGCTCCGCCTTTTGCGCCAGCTCCGTCGCGGCGCATCGCGGCATCTTCTTCAGCCACACTGGCAGCCACAGGAACCCCGCGCAGCCCAGCCCGATGAAATACGGCCTCCAGCCGTATTTCGCCATCATCATTGCTCCAAGCAGCAATCCGAACGCCGGGCCTGCCCCGATTCCCACGCTGATGAGCGCGTTCGCAAATCCGCCATGCCGCGCCGGGACATGGCGCACGATGAGATTCGAGAAGCACGGATATGCGGTGGACTCACCGGCTCCCAGCAGCAACCGCATCGCGAACAGGCCCGCGAAACCCTGCACCACACCTGTCAGCAGAGTCGCCGCCGACCACACGAGGAACCCCGCCGCCAGCACTCGGCTCGCATCAAAGCGATCCGCGAGCCAGCCGGAAATCAGCAGAAAACTCGCGTACGTCCAGAAAAACGCGGAAAGCAGCACGCCCAATCGCGCGGGGGACATGCCGAATTCGTCTTTAATCATCGGCGCGGCAATCGAAAGCGCCCCACGATCGATGTAGTTAATGAAGAGAGCCAGGAACAGGAGCGTCAGCACGCCCCACAACGCTGGCGATAGCTTCTCTGTTTCGCGCATTCGCAGCCACCGCTTCATCCAGAGCGAAGCGAAGGGTGGCCGCATTCTCCCCTACTCCGCCGCCCCATTCAATCGCCCCATTCAATCAACGGCCGGCCTTCATGCGGGCATTCCACTCTTCCGCAGCAAGGATGAGCCGAGCTTTTCCTCCCAGCGAATCCGTCCCGTCATCTGCATCACCACAAAGAGCGTGAGGATCGCTCCAATGGTTACCGCCAATCCCGTGAATCCTTCAAAGAAAAAGGCGTATGAAAACAGCACCAGATAGATCAACTGCGTCAATCCCGCGTCCACCAACGCGAATCGCAAATCCACCACCAGACGCAAATAACTGACCACCAGCGCAATCGAAACCACCGACGAAATCACGAACGCCGCATGAATGGAAATATGATCCGCCAGATACGCCAGCAGCAAATGAAACGCGAAGAACGCGCATGCCAGGAAGAAGTAATTCATCGCGTGCAGATCGTTCCCGCGCAGCGTGGACAAAATGAACACCAGAAAGAAAAAGAAGAACAGCGACACGGGCGCGAAGTAGCTGATCCGCCCCGCCAGCGGTCCCGGCTGCAGCTTCTGCGGCATCTTCAATGCAATGTCGAATCCGGACACCAGATTCTGGTAATTCCATTCCAGCTCCCAGCCGCTCGCCGTCTGCCGCTTTTCGGTCGGCGAAAGCGAACTGTCCGGAAAGTCGAAGCCGGAAAAATCCGTCTTCACCAGCAGGTGGAAGTCGCGCGCCTGCGAAATCTCCTTGCCGGTTTGCTCCGCATTTTCGCCGGACGCCGAACGCTCCGTGTTCGCGCGCGAAAACGTGTAACGCTAACTGTCCAGTCCCTGCGAGCGATACGCCGCGCGCAACACGCCTTTCGCGCCGGCAGGCAGGCGCGTCCGCGCCACCGCTTGCGAACCGTTGAATGTCAAAGGCAGCGTCTTGTCGTCCAGAAGCAGTTGCACGTTGTCGTATACCGCCTGCTGCGCCGGAAAGGGCAGTCGAAAGACAAATTCCTCTTCCCGCGAAGTGGGATTCTGAAACGTGTAGGCCCCGTCAAAATCCACTTTGTACGTGCTGAACCACAGCAGGCCCTTTTGCCGGTAATCGAGGTGCAAGGTCGCCGCAACCCGGCTCGCGTCAATCTTCACCGCCTCCGAGTGAATCTGCCGCTCCGTGCGCGTGATTTTCTTCCCCTTCTCTTCCACTTCAACTGTTTTTTCTTCAGGCCATTCGCGCGCGATCGCTAGCGGCGCCTGTGCTTGCGGCGCTCCCCAGGTCGAAGCCACGCGCCCCGAGAGACCCGACTCCGCGTCGTACGTTCTGTAAAAAATCGTGGATCCGAGAATGGCCCAGGCAACCGTGGTGCAGATGAAAATCGCGATGATCGCCGCAACGCGCTTGAACATCGTTGTTGTCTCTTAACTCTCTCCGCCGCACCCCCAACCTACCTCCTCCAGTTGGCCTTGTCAAGTACTTTTCATTGCAAAGTACAGGCGCGCACACCAGCTCTGCTCTTCTCCAGCCTTCCTTGTGGCACAGCCACTCCTGGCTGTGCTCCTCTCTAACATTCTCAGTGGGACAGCAGGTTTTGTTGTACCAAGGATAGCTCAGGATGATAATTACTGAGCTGGAGAAATCCTCGATATATATGTCGTTCTACCAGCGCAATTTGCCACATTGGCAGCCCGGGGGAGTTTCCATATTTCTTACCTGGAGGCTCTATGGTTCTCTCCCTGCAACTCCCAAGAGCACAGCCAGGAGTGGCTGTGCCACGGATACCTCTCAAACCAAGATCACTGCTGGAAGAGCATTCAAACTCTATGACGCTGACTTGGACAAAGCCAAATCAGGTCCGCTCTGGCTCAAAGATCCGCGTATCGCTTCCTGCGTCGTCGACACTATACTTCGAGGTCAAAACGTCCTGGGCCAATATACTCTTCACTCTTTCGTGGTCATGCCCAACCATGTCCACCTGCTGATTACCCCGAGCATCCTCCTCCGCCGCATCACAAATGGCCTGAAAGGTGTGACCGCCAGAGAGTCAAACCGTATTCTTGGGCGCCAGGGAAAACATTTCTGGCAGGACGAATCCTTTGATCACTGGGTACGCACTCCCGCGGAATTCAATCGCATCCGCTCCTACATCGAGGGAAATCCTGTCTCCGCCGGCCTCGCCTCTAAGCCTGAGGATTGGCCCTGGTCCAGCGCTGCTAGCAGACCTTCCCTTCCTTCAGGCGCTTTCCTCTAAGGCTTTTGTGGCACAGCCACTCCTGGCTGTGCTCTTTTCCGCCGCGCCAACTGCCCCAAAATATGAATCAAGCCAGTTTCAAAGGGCCGGCATTGTTAGAGGTGTCCGGTAACGCGACTTAGCCGACCTGCCGCGATAGTCAGAGCCTTTCCTTTGTAGTGACAAGGAAAAAGTGCCAGAATCTTCGCCATGCAACTGGTTATCCTCTTAGCGCGCTGTCTACTTCCGCAAGGAATTTCCTCCCAAGCAGAGAAACCGCGCCCCAAGTTCAGTGATTACCCGGTCA
>QHYF01000317.1 GCA_003224075.1 Acidobacteriota bacterium | reverse complement strand
TGAATGGATGACGAGTTTCCGGTCGTTGCGGGGCGCAGCAACCGCCCAACAGTAGAACTCAATCGCGGCAGGGAGCACGAATCCATCGTTATAGTCGGTGTGTTCGCCGATCAGATTGACCCGGCCCGGGGCCCGGTAAATCTTTGCGGCCGTCCCAAAGCGGGCACTGAATCCGTCAAGAAGTTGGCGAGGAGTTTTCAAGGAGCAGTATTATTGCAGATTTGCTTTACGCCAAGCCCGGCGATTTGCGGTCGACAATCGGCTCTCCACCGTCAGACTTGGAAGGAAAAACATACTACACGCAGTGCGCGAGGAGGAAAATGGCGCGCCCTGAGAGATTCGAACTCCCGACCTTCTGGTTCGTAGCCAGACGCTCTATCCAGCTGAGCTAAGGGCGCGCAATACAAGAAATCTTAACACAGGCTTGCGCTGCCCATCCACCGCCTGGCGAAACCGTTTGCATCTCCGAACAGGCCTGAACCAGCGCTTTTCGGCACTCGGCCCAGACTAAAGACAACTCGTTCAGAGCGCGATTTGGCCGACATCCGATTGCGTGGCGCGCACAAAACTCCGGCCATGCGCCTCAGAGCCGCTCCAGAGCAATGTCGCCAGCGTCAGAATCGTGACGATCTCGAAGCCGGCGATGGCCCATTGATATCCGACGCGGTCGCGGAGCGCGTATTGAATCGAATTTGTCGGTGAGGCGAACAGAATCCCTAATTGGTACGCCAGCCCAGGCATCAACCCGCGCGCAGCATCCGCCGCCAATTCGTTCAAATGCACCGGAATCACGCCCCAGGCTCCCTGGACACCGACCTGCATCAGCACGGCGCCGATCGCCAGTCCGGCCAGATGTCCGCTAAACGCCCACATCGGAATCATAAGCAAGCATAATCCCAGCGCGGCCACCATGCTCTTTCGGCGCCCGGCAACCTGTGAATAATGGCCGAAGATCACTGCGCCAATCACCGCGCCGATGTTGTAAAGGATGGCCATGTTTGCCCGCATCGCTGCCGTCGCTTTGTGGACTTCCTGGAGGAAATCGGGATAAAGGTCCTGCGTGCCGTGCGAGAGAAACATCATGAAGGTCATGAGCACGACGAGATAGGCGAAGCGTTTCCATTCACCAACAACGATGCGCAAAACCTGCGCCGTACTCGCTGCGCGATGCTGTTTCCACGCTTCCGATTCCGGAACTTTCGTTCGGATATAAAGCGCCAGCAGCGCGGGCAGCGCGCCAATCCAGAACATCGGACGCCATCCCCAGGCGGGCAGGAGGAATCTTGCGGCAATAGCCGCCAGCAGATATCCGATCGAATAGCCGCTCTGCAGAATTCCGCTGAGGATTCCCCGCCACCTGACCGGCGCCGCTTCCATCGCCAGTGACGCGCCGACGCCCCATTCGCCGCCCATGCCAATACCGAACAATGCGCGCAATATGAAGAAGATTGTAAAGTTTGGAGAAAAACCGCACAGCAACTCGATCATCGAAAAATAGATCACGTTGGCCATCAGTGGGATGCGGCGTCCGAAGCGGTCCGCAAGCAAACCGAAGAGCAGCGCTCCCACGGGGCGCATTGCGAGTGTCGCGGTTGTCGTAAGAACAATGTCTTTCTTGCTCACCCCGAACTGCCGGGCGAGCGTATCGAACAAAAAAACAACGATGAAGAAATCAAACGCGTCGAGCGTCCAGCCGAGGAATCCAGCTAGCACCGCATGGTGAGTGCCCGGACGAACCACTCGGGTCGAATCCGTCATTCTAATTCTTTCGCCACTCCGTTGATTTCGGCATCAGCCGCGAGATGGCTAGTCCGCAGATCATCGCGACAATCGCGAGAAAAAAACCTTCTTGATAACGGCCAAAGCACCATTCGCCAATGCAGAAAAGCGCGGAATAGATGAGGACGCATCCCAGCAGCCAGCTCACCAGATTCTTGCCGAGGTCTTGTGTTGGCAGCTCATCCCCCACCAGTTTCGCGATCGGTTTCCATCCCGTGAGCTGCGGCCGCACCTTCCGGTAAAATCTCACGAGGGTGTCTCGTTCTTCCGCAGGCGTTAGCAGCGTGACTCCGATCCATACCAGCGTAGTCACACCCGTTGTGCACAAAGCCGTCTTAGCGAAGATCACTGGATCCGAACCACGGAACGGCGCCGTCCTCCCCGCAATCGCCATCCACAGCGCGCTGGAATGCAGGGCGACCGTGGTGACCAGCGCCGCAAGCATCGCGGAAATCTCACTCCAGGCATTTACGCGCCACCAGTACCAGCGCAGCAGATACACGCCGCCTGTCCCTGCGCCCAGCTCGAGGACGATTTTCCATCCTTCAGAAACGGATTTCAGTTCCCAAGCAACCCCGGCCGCAGCCAGCACCAGAAACGCCGTGGCCAGCCGCGAAACATTCACGTAGTGCGACTCGTTCGCATCTTTCTTCAGGAAGCGCCGGTAAAAATCTTCCACCAGGTAGGAACTCCCCCAGTTCAATTGCGTAGCGACCGTGGACATGAACGCCGCCATGAATCCCGCGAGCAAAATCCCAAGCAGTGCATGCGGCGTCTGTCGTGTTGCCACCAACATGTAGCCGCGTTCCGGTTGTGCCAGCCCGGGATAGAGAACGACCGCGACGAGCGCTGTCAGAATCCACGGCCAGGGCCGCAGCGCATAGTGCGCCAGGTTGAACCACAACACCGACAACAATCCATGCCGCTCATCCCGTGCACTGAAGATTCTCTGTGCGATGTAGCCGCCGCCGCCCGGCTCCGCTCCCGGATACCAGAACGCCCACCACTGCACCGCCAAATGCACGACGAAGGTGATCACGGGCAGCGTCCATAATGCTTCGCCGGTCAGGCCGCGCGAAAAATCCGGCAACAAAGCGGTGATGTCGCTCGCGCCCGGCCCGGCAGCCGCGCGCTTCGCTGCCAGCGCCGCCAGAAGCTGCGGCATCCCTCCAACCGCGCGCACTCCGAACCACGCGACCGAAATCACAATCGCCATTTTGAGTACGAACTGGAACAAATCCGTCCACAGCACGCCCCACAATCC
>QHYF01000313.1 GCA_003224075.1 Acidobacteriota bacterium | reverse complement strand
TCGGACGCCAAAACTACAATTCCAATGAAGGCGATGATCATTCCCGTCGCTTTTCGCCAGGTGGCGCGCTCGAGGCGGAAGAGTACAGCCAGCACCAGGATGTAGATTGGGCCCATACCTACAATCACGGCGGAATGGCCGACTTTGGTGAAGCCGAGCCCAATCGTGAAGCAGAGTTGGTTTATCGTGACGCCAAAAAAGCCCAGATAAAGAAATGTCCATAGATCGCGGGCAGAGAAACCGCGGGACCGAGCATTCGCCGCTTCCGAAAACGCCGGCAAGCGCGAACAAAAGAAATAGGTGGGAACCATCACCGCTCCGGCAAGGATTACACGAAATGACGCTAGTCCGAATGGTGGCAGATACAGCAGCCCGATTTTTACGGCGATAAAATTGAGCGCCCAAACCAAGATGACGAGCGCGATCGAAGCGGTAATCGCACGGGGACTCGGCGCTCGTTGACTGGCGGTTTCGATCCTCACGAAGTCAGACCAGACGCTCTTTTCGAACCGTGAGTTTTTCGATGCGCTCGCGGCGTGGTTCGAAGCCGATGCCGGGGCCTGTGGGCACGCAAATCGTACCTTGCGGCGAGATCGTAACTTCCGGATCGATGATGTCTTCTTCCCAGTAGCGTTTGCTGGCAGCAACATCGCCCGGGAGGGTGAAATTGGGAAGCGTCGAGAGTGCGATATTGTGCGCGCGGCCGATGCCGGATTCGAGCATGCCGCCGCACCAGACGGGAATGCCGTGACGCTGGCAGAGATCGTGGATGCGCCGCGCAACAGTGTAACCGCCGACACGGCCAAGCTTGATGTTGATGATCTTGCAGGCGCCCAGTTCGATGGCGGCACGCGCCTGCTCTTCCGTATGAATGCACTCATCCAAACAGATTGGGGTGTCGAGTTTCTTTTGAAGTTCGATGTGGCTGTAGAGGTCGTCCCAGCCGAGCGGCTGTTCGATCATCATTAGGTAGAAGCCTTCGAGTTGTTTCAGCAGCGGCCAGTCATTCAAAGTATACGCAGAGTTTGCGTCAACCATCAGCTTGATGCGCGGGAAATCCTGCCGGAGGCGTCGCACCGGATCCAGGTCTTTCCCCGGCTTAATTTTGATCTTGATGCGCTGATAGCCTGCGGCGAGTTCCTTCTTCACGGCGCAAACCAGCTCTTCAAGTGAATCTTTAATTCCGATGGACACGCCGCAGGCAATTTCCTGGCGGGTGCCGCCGATGAGCTTTGAAAGTGCCAACCCCTCTCGTCTGGCCTGGGCATCCCAAATGGCAGCTTCCAGCGAACCTTTGGCCATGCTGTGCCCGCGGACGGGCGCGAGCAGGTCCCAAACGTCCGCGGCCGCAGCGAATTCTTTTTCCTTCAACAATGGCCAAAGGAAATCGCGGAGGATGTGCCACGCGGTGTCTACTGTTTCCGGGCTGTAAGATGGCGACTCGCCGGCGACGCATTCCCCCCAGCCGGTGACGCCGTCTACGCTTGTTTCGACCAGCAAGATGCGGCGTAGCTCCGTGCGGCCCACGCTGATTTCGAACGGCGTTACCAGTTTCATTTGCACTTCCCGCAGCGTCATTTCTTGTATGCGCATGATGTTTTTCCGGCAGAGATGCCCTCCTAAAAGTCGCTCCAGGGAGTGAGAAGATAGGCCCGAGCTCCCGGTGTCGTGCGCAAAGCCACTGCGGCATATCCCTTTGCAAACCACATCATGAACTCCTCCTGGAGGCGGGCCTGGAGCTTCCCAATCTCCGGAGAATTTTCCTGGAGCCAGCGCTCCAACTCCCCCGGTAATTCGATGATCGCGGGAGCTTCGACGGGATTCTTGACCAGGCCTTCGATGGCCGCCACCACGCGCGCGGAATCAAGTCGCCACTCGACGAGCAAGCGATCGGTCGCCATGCCCCGATGAAGAGGGCTGGTCGTTACGCCGTACAAGTTGGGCTGGTAGTTGCGGCAGATGGCGCCGAGACGGTTCAAATTGAAGTGCGCGTTGCGAAGCTCAAGGGGATCAAATGTCCATTGAATGAGGCGGATTCCGCGCCCAAGCGCCTCGTCGCGCTGGAAGAGTTTCAATTGGCGGCCAACGCCGCGGTTGCGGTAGTCGCGGTGAACCCCGGTCATGTGAGAATGGAGGTAAGCAACGCCGTCGCACAGGCCAACCACCGCGAGCGTATAGCCCACCAGGCGGTCGCCATCGAAAGCACCCAGTACTTGGCATCCAGTATGCGCGGCAACGACGAACATCGTGGCCGGCTCGACTTCCAGATCCGCTTCGCCCCAAATTTCGCGCTGGAGATCCACGCAGCGATGAAATTCATCCAAACCAAGGATGCCCTCGCTCATGGCTTCGTTCGCGCTCCGCTCAATTCCGGTGCATGCTGCTTCCCTTCCCTCTTTTTGGCGATGTTCCAGAGCGCTTCCATTTCCTCGCGCGGTAGATCCTTGAATTCGCGGCCGGTTTCGCGGGCCAGCTTCTCCATCGCGCGGAATCTGCGCGAGAATTTTGCGTTGGCTTTCTTGAGGGCAATTTCCGGATCGACCTTCAAGAATCGCGAGAGGTTCACGGCGGCAAAGAACAAGTCTCCCAGTTCTTCTTCCATTTTCCGTGGGTCTTGCGATTTCATCGCATTTCTTAGCTCTTCGGTCTCTTCTTGCATTTTTTCGAAAATGCCGCCTGGATCGTCCCAGTCAAAACCGATTCGAGCAGCCTTACGCGTCAACTGAAAGCCTTCCAGAGTTGCGGGCAGGGCGCGGGAGACGCCATCGAGCAAGGAGGTTTCTTTCCTTAAGTCGCCGACTTTCGAATCACCTACTTTGCGATTCGAAAGGCGCTCTTCGGCCTTGATGTATTCCCAGTTCCTCAAGACCTCGGCGGAATCTTTCGCGCGGGTTTCTCCGAAAACGTGGGGATGCCGCCGGACCATTTTGTCGTGGATTTCGCGAATCACGTCCGACACGGTGAAACGCCCCTCTTCCCGCGCGATCTGCGAATGAAAGACAATTTGCAAAAGCAGATCGCCCATCTCCTCGGAAAACTTGGCGTCGTTCCCGCTCTCGAGGGCTTCCAGCACTTCATAGGCTTCTTCGAGGAGATAGGTTCGCAACGATTGATGCGTTTGCTCGCGATCCCAGGGGCAGCCGTTCGGCGCGCGCAAACGGGCCTGGACGGCCACAAGCTTTTCAAACCACTGGCCTGGCGTTAATTCCTTCTTTTTCGGCGACTTGCCGGTGCGGCGTGCCGGTCTCTTCGCCTTCGTCGTCTGTTTTCTTCGGCCAGGCATCACGCCTTTTTTCAATGGAAATCAGACATTCCACTTTACGGTGCCCCCACACCTTTGACAAGCGCCCGGCGCTCCTGTGCCGCACCCAGCGACGACTCAAATTTGCAACCCGTGATAGACTGAAACGGAGTTGCGTCGCCGAGGAAAGTACCTTGTCCGACCATAAGCAGGAAGATTCGTTTCGCGTTATCGACCGGCGCCCCTTTACCTCTGAGGGCGAATTGCGCAAGGAAATTGCCGAGGAAGTAGAGCGGGAAGCGAAGCGGGAGGCCGCAAAGAGCCCGGCCCCACCGGCCGAGGCAGCAAAGACAACGGCCGCTCCGCCTACGGCGGAGACGCCAAAAAGTGTTCCCGCATTCGAAAATCTCGTCCGAATGCTGGGGAGCAACGCCGCAATGGTGCTCGGCGGATACGCCGACCCCCGCACCGGCCAACCGGTGATCGATCCCGAGGCTGCGCGCGAGTTGATTGACATGCTCGACGCCTTGCACGAAAAAACCAAAGGCAATCTTGCACCGGAAGAAGACAACCTCCTCTTGGACCTCCTCGGCAAGCTGAAGATGACCTACTTGGAGATCAATCAGGCGGTTGCGGCAGAGGCGACGAAAGCTAAAGCCAAGACGCGCCCCTAAGATGCCGGGCCCTGTGACCCGGTATCGTGTGACGGTTGATTCCGGCGCTTTCACCATGCCTTCCGCACCGCTCACAATCACGGTTCTCGGTTCAGGAACATCCATGGGCGTTCCCACGCTCGGCTGCCCGTGCCGCGTGTGCCGTTCGAACGATCCGCGCGACAAGCGGTTGCGACCTTCGATGCTGCTCTCCCGCAACGGGCAGAACGTGGTCATCGACACGACGCCGGACTTCCGCCAGCAGGCGCTACGCGTCGGGCTCGACCGGCTCGATGCCATTCTGTTGACGCACGGCCACGCCGACCACATCCTCGGCTTCGATGACATTCGCCCCTTCAATATCCGGCAACGGGCGGCGCTGCCCGTCTACAGCAACGAAGAAACGTTTCGAATCATCCGGCGCGTTTTCGCTTATGTTTTCGATGACAAACCAACACTCAGTACCGTTCCGAGCGTGACCCTGAACGTAATTCACGGCCCCTTTGAACTACTCGGTATTCCGTTTGTTCCGGTGCCGCTCTTCCACGGAGAGATGGAAGTCTTGGGTTTCCGTTTTGGCCGGGCCGCGTACCTTACGGACTTCAGCCTCCTTCCGGACTCGTCGAGGCCGCTTCTGGAAGGACTCGACGAACTGATCCTCGATGCTCTTCGGGATATTCCGCATCCCATGCACCAGACGGTTGACCAGGCGCTGGCACTGGTTGAGCAACTGAAGCCGCGCCGCGCTTGGTTCACACACATCGCACACGACCTTCCCCATGCCGAGACGAATGAGCGCCTTTGGAAAATGGGTTATCCACACGTGCAATTGGCCCACGATGGCCTGCAATTCGACGTGCAAGTGGACGAGGCCAGTGAAATTCCAGTTGGGCAAGAGGAATTGCAGAGGTTGCGAATCGCAACGGGAGGGGCGGGGTCCACGCGATTGTCAACTTTTTCCTCTTCGGCAGCGTGGGCGTCGCGCTATGCCAATTTTGGCCACCGCAGCGTGCTGGCGATCGGCAACTTCGACGGCATCCACCTGGGCCACCAGGCGATTCTTCAGGCTGCCGTCGAGCGCGCGCATGCGCTCCAAGCGGTGCCCACCGCCCTGACGTTTGATCCATCGCCGCGAAAAGTTCTACGGCCGGAGTCTGCGCCGCTGCGACTCTCCACCATTGCGCAGCGCATGGAGTGGTTCAGCGCGCTGGGCCTGGAAGCGGTGGTGGTCCTGCCGTTCACCATGGATCTGGCGCGCCTCTCTCCGGAGCAATTTGTCGCGCAAATTCTGGTTCGCGACTTACACATAAAGGCTGTTCTGGTCGGCGAAAATTTCCGCTTCGGGCACAACCAGGCAGGAGATGTGAAGCTCTTAACGGAACTTGGGGCGAAGCATGGATTCGAAGTTGTGGTTCTTCCACCAGTGGTCTATCGGAGAGAAGTTGTCTCAAGTACGATCATTCGCCGGGAACTCGCTGCCGGTGACGTGTCTCACGCGGGCCGTCTCCTGGGGCGGCCCTTCGCTCTCACCGGCGAAGTAGTCGGTGGCACGGGGACCGGCCGGCGATTCACTTTCCCTACCCTCAACCTCGCCGTTGAACAGGAGCTTCTTCCTGCTCGCGGCGTCTATATCACACGCGCGTGTCTGGATGGCGAGACGCGCAGCCACCGCTCGGTTACGAACATCGGCATCCGCCCAACGTTCAATGGTTCGGCGCTCAGCGTGGAGACGCATGTCCTGACTGCAGAGCAAGCGGCGAGCGAAGATGCCGGGCTAAAGCCCGGCGCTACATTTACTTCCACACCCAAACGCATCGAGGTAAGGTTCTGGGAACGCCTTAGGGAGGAAAAGAAATTCGGTAGCCCGGAAGAATTGCGCGCGCAAATTTCCCGCGACATCGCGGCCGCCCACAAATTCTTCTCTCGCCTCCGCCGTTTTCGCTCCCTCCACTTACCTGCCGTGGCAGGCCACGACGCGGCTCGTTCGCCTCTGCTCCGCTAAGGATGTAACCCCTCCGGTCCTTTCGAGCGAAGTGCGCGGACCCGCTGCAGAAAGCTCTCTTGAATTTCGGGGCTGCAGCGGAAGTTCGTTTTCGTCGCGAGCTGTTGGTATGCGGCAACTGCATCGATCAGCCCCTTCTGGGCGGCTGCAAGGAGCACGCCGAGTGTTCCCGTAGTCGCTAAGCCGCGGCGTTTTGCTTCCAAACGCCCTCGTCGCTCGTCAATCAAAAGCAAATCCGCTCGCTGCTCTTCCGCGAGCTGAATCGCTTCGCGTTCGCCGGGGTCAAGATCGGCAAGCGCCGCATCCGGGGAACCAGCCGTTCGCCGCACCTCAATCCAACCAGGCACATCCTTGAGCCACTCGGAAACCACCTTCGGGGCGTCCGGATGACCAAGCTCATCGAGATCGGAAGGGGGAATCAGCACGCGCTGATAAAGGGAAGGCCAAACGGATTCGCAGCTAATCTGAAGAAGATAGTTAAGGGGAGCAGTGTCAGCGACGACGATCATCGTCGCGCGGGATCCTTGCTTTCCAGCTTCCGGAACGTCTCCTCGTCCTGTTTTAGATCATCCACGCTGTAAGCGTGCTCGTAAATGCTCCGCTCCTTCAGGAAACCGTCAAAGGCAAAGCGCGAGAGTCCGAGCAGTTGGCTTGCCTGATAATGAGAAAGCGCTCCGGACCGGTACCCTTCCACGACCAGAGCCTCCCGCCCCGGGTTCTTATGCTCCGCGAGATCATCCGGCAACTTGACCGTGATTTCCATGCATGCATTATACGCCTCTGTCCGCCCCCCGCCCACAGCCAACCAGGACAAATACGCGGACGAATTGCTCGACGCGTACCTGTTCGTTGAAGATGCCGACGCACTTTATGCCGAGTACGCCGCCCAAGGCGTGGAATTCACTCGGGGACTTGGCAACATGCCATGGCACAAGCGGGAGTTCGTGGTGAAGGATTGCGATGGCCGTCTGCTGGCTTCTTCTTCCAAGGTCTTGTAGCGGCCGGGCTTTAGCCCGGCGTTGTCGCCCCCTTCAGAAACCGGCCTGAAGGTGAGTGGCTAGGTAAACCAGCCCCACCCCTGCGTAAAGCAAGACCGCAAGGATGGGCCGTCCGCCTTTGGCTAGGTGTATTTCAAAGAGTCATAAAGTGGATTCTTGTCAACAATTGCCGCCTCGATCTTTTTCTTTAAGAAGTCGCGCAGGTCTTTCTCCTGTTCCAAAAGAAATACGAACTCCTTGAGTTCACACAGAAGAAACACTGCTCTCGCCAGTGACTCCTTACAAGTTTGAACCGCGGCCGGAGTGTAACCGGAGGCCGAAATGAAAATGCCGCGCGCTTGTCCCCGATTGAACACTCGAACTAGATGCTGAGATACCTCGCCGGGACCCAGAGCAATTTCCCACCACTTCATTTCGACAAGATAGACTTCGCCCTCAATTTCAATCACCCCGTCGATCTGTTCAACGGCACCAGACCCGTCTACGCGCAGGACGAAGGCCTCCCGAATAGACACGCCGCTAGCCCGGAAAAGCCTGTTTAGTACACCTTCGAGAGCCTTACCTCTCTTAAGCGGGTCCTTCTCCCCAAATAATGCGGCGAGGTCTGTTCGGACGGCGGCCAGCGTCGCACGACGTGCATTCGCTGCGTCAAGAGCGGTTCGTTGAGCTTCAAGCTTCTGCTTGCGTTCCTCCTCTTGGGCTTGCTTCATCCTCGTAAAAGAGTCTTTGACGTTTACAACGTGCCTTACCTGGCCGACAATCCCCTGTGCCTTGTATCTGTCGCTTTCCCAGCAGGTTGAAAAATCGTCGAATTCCGATATGCGCCTTACTATTTCCCTTCGTTCTCGTAAAGCTGATTCACCGGCTTGGTTCAGGCGAACGAGGATGGACCGGGCCATGTCTCCTTTCCGGACACTGTCCTTGTCCACCCTGACCTTCTTTTGCCAGTCAGCGAGGTACTTGGTAGGCACGCCCGCCCCGCGGAAGAAGTCAATGACCCCCTGTTTCGATTTGAAGAGTGCGGGAATGCCGTCCGCAAGTAGCTCTAGGAGCTCAGGCGGGTAGTGGTACGTGGCATCAATCGCGACTTCTCGGCCCACAGTTTTGGGGGAAGCGGTCATTTGTTTCCTATGGCAATGGCCGCTTTTTCAGGTCATTTATTGCTTCCATAAGCCTGATGG
>QHYF01000060.1 GCA_003224075.1 Acidobacteriota bacterium | reverse complement strand
GCCAGACCGGCTGCAAGCCGGACACGTTCGCGCCGCAAGTCGCCGCCGATACGCCCGAAGACGAAGCGGCGCAAAAAGAACTATCCGATCTGGCCCACGCGCTGCACAACACTGCGCCCGGCGCGTACGAGAGGCTTTCGGCCTTCGCCGCGAAGAACACGACCAACGTCTGGGGTGCTCGCGCCGCACTCGCTCTTGGTTACGAAGACTATTCAAAGAGCCGCTCGGCACAAGCCCTCGGTTGGCTGCTCAAGGCGCAGAATGACACGATTCTCCGCGAGTACGCTCTGTACTGGACCGCGCAGGCCCAGCGCGCCTTGGGGCGCAACGCCGACGCCTTCAAAGATCTGCAGACCCTCCAGCATGACTACCCCAATACCACGATGCGCGAGCAACTCTTGGAAGCTTTCGCGCCCACGGCGGTCCAGCTTGGACACGCGCAGGAAGCCATTGATGCGCTCAATGCTTATTCTGGAACCACATCCAAGTCCACGCTTCTTCTTGAGCGGGCTCGCGCTTATCAAGCAGCTCATCAACTGGCTCGCGCTGCGAAGGACTTCCAGACAATCTTCTACAAGTTTCCGCTCACCGATGAAGCCAAGCCCGCAGGTTCCGCTTTATCGCAGTTGATGCATGCCCTCGGAAAGGAATATCCGTATCCCGGCGTGGAAATGCAGGAGCAGCGCGCCCAGGCCTTTTATGATGCGCACAAATGGAAGGAAGCGCGCGCCGAGTTTGAAAAGCTCCTCACCATGCTTAAGGATCAGGCGAATCCCACGCGCCAGCGCGCGCTGCTGCGCGTCGCTGAGTGCCGCGTCCAGTTGAAAGGTTCGCCGTCGCTGATTGCATCGGTCGACACACCTGATCTGGACGTCGACGCCGAGCGGCTTTACGCGCTGTCTCAGGCTTATCGCACTGCGAAAAAAGAATCTGAGATGTTCTCCGCGCTCAACACTCTGGCGCAGAAATATCCCGTCAGCAAATGGAATGAAGATGGCTTGATGGCGGCGGGGAACTATCATTGGGTGGAGCTTGAGCGCGACAAAGCTGTCATCGCTTACCAGCGCGTACTGGACACCTTTCCCAACGGTAGGCACGCCTACAACTGCGAATGGCGCATCGCCTGGGTCGCCTATCTGAATCGTCAGCCCGATGCTGGCGACCGGCTGACCACGTTTCTCGTGAAGTATCCGGTTTCCGCCAACGCGGTAGATGCGCTTTACTGGCTTGGCCGCAATGCCGAGCGCGGCGGGAACCCGGCGCATGCCCGCACCTACTATAAAAAAGCCGTTGAGCGTTTCCCCCAAACGTATTTCGGCAATGCGGCATCCTCGCGGTTCGCGAAACTTGGTCCCGGCGAGGAAAATCCCGCAGAATTTCTGGAAAAAATTCCGCCGCCGCCCGCGCTTCGTCCGTTCGATGAGTCGATTCCGGTTGCCGCCGCTGATCGCTGGGCTCGCGCGCAGGCGCTGCGCACGATTGCCTTTGATGCTTCCGCGGAGCAGGAGCTGAAGAACGCTTACTTCGCGACCTCTTCGCCGCGTTTCCTGTTGGAAGCCGCGCAAGCAGCATTCGAGCAAGGCCACTTTGGGGCTGGGATGGCTTATGCGAGGATCATCATTCCCAATGCCGATGCGCGCAAATTCAGCGAGGTCCCGGTTGTTGCGTGGAAGGCCCTCTTTCCACTTCCCTACGAAGCTGTACTGCGCCGGGAAGCGGCCAGAAATGATTTCGATCCCATGTTTGCCGCCGGCCTCATTCGCCAGGAATCGACCTTTCAGGCGGATGCCGTCTCGCACAAAAACGCCATCGGCCTGATGCAGGTGCTTCCGAAAACCGGAAAGCTGCTCTCCCGGCAGCTCAAAGTCCGTTTCGCCAAGAACAAACTCTTCGAGCCCGAATACAACATTGAAATAGGCATGCGCTACATTGCGAACCTTGTGCGGGAGACCGGTGCGCCCGAATACGCGGCCGCCGCGTATAACGCCGGCGAAGACCGCATCGCCGCGTGGAAAGCCGAGCGCAACTACGAAGAGATCCCCGAGCTTGTCGAGTCCATCCCGTTCACGGAAACGCGCGAATACGTGCAGATCGTCTTGCGCAACGCCGAACTGTACCGGATGATTTATGGTCAGCCGAGCGCAGCTGCACAGGTCGCTACCGGCCACGCCCGCTGACAGAGGGTGCGCATACCTGGAAGTTTTCTTTGCAGGGCTGCAGCACCTACGGTTGCGATTTCGATAGGCCAGGAAGGTGCAATGACTGCTCCCGATTCCACGATGGCTCAGATTTCACGCCGCATGCTCTCGGCCAAGGCTGAGCAGTTTACCGAATCGGTCATCCGCGAAATGACCCGCCTTGCGATGAAGCATGGCGCGGTCAATCTTTCGCAGGGCTTCCCGGATTTTGCCGCGCCTGAGGAAATTAAGGAAGCGGCGCGCAAAGCGATCGCCGACGACATCAATCAGTACGCCATCACCTGGGGCGCGAAGCCGCTGCGCGACGCCGTGGTCGAAAAATTCGAGCGCACCCAGGGCGTCAAGTACGACCCCGAGCGCGAGATCACCATCTGCTGCGGCTCCACGGAGGCGATGATGTCCGCCATGATGGCCATCATCAATCCTGGGGACGAAATCGTCGTCTTCGAGCCGTTTTACGAGAACTACGGCCCGGATGCGATTCTGAGCGGCGCGACCCCGCGATTCGTCAAGCTGCGTACTCCCGATTGGTCCTTTGACGAAAAGGAGCTCACGGCCGCGTTTGGCCCACACACAAAAGCAATCATTCTAAACACGCCCAACAATCCCACCGGCAAAGTTTTCACCCGCACGGAACTTGAATTTATCCGTGACCTCTGCGTCCGCTGGAATGCCTACTGCGTCACCGACGAAATCTACGAACATATTCTCTACGACGGCGCGGAGCACATTTCCATGGCGTGCATCGAGGGCATGCGCGACCGCACCATCGTCATCAACGGCCTGTCGAAAACCTACAGCGTCACCGGATGGCGCGTGGGATGGGTTCTGGCGCCCCCGGGACCGACGCAACCGATTCGCAAGGTCCATGATTTCCTGACGGTCGGCGCTGCTGCTCCGTTGCAACAAGCCGGCGCGAGCGCACTGCACTTCCCGCGGAGCTACTACGACAAGCTCGCTGCCACTTACGCTGGCAAGCGCGAACGTCTGTTGAAAATCCTGACGAGCGCCGGCTTCACGGTCTTCAAACCGCGCGGTGCGTACTACATCATGACGGGTATTTCGCGGTTCGACCTCGCGCATCTCGCTCGCTCCGGCTCGGAAACGGACGATGTCGCCTTCGCCAAATACCTCGTCGAGAAAGTCGGTGTGGCGGTCGTGCCCGGCTCCAGTTTCTACAACGATGCAAGCGACGGCGCCTCGCAGGTCCGCTTCACTTTCTGCAAAAAAGAGGAAACCCTCGCCGCTGCGGAAGAACGCCTGGCTAAACTCCATGCATAATCGCTCTCCCAGAGACGGATGACAGAGATGGGGCGCCTGTGCGCGTGGGCAGAGACTCTGTGTTAGAATCCCGACGCAATCAGCTTTCAACCTATGAACTTGAATCTCATTCCCGCTGACTCGCGCCTCGAGGCCAATGGCGACGGTGCGGCTTTCGACATCTCCGCAAGCGCCACGCGCACATTTCTCTGCCGTCTTACCGTCTCCGACCAGATCGAGCAGGAATCCCTCGATGTTTCGATCTGGGGGTCCGCCGATGGGGAAACCTGGACGAAAAAACCACTCCTGAAGCTCCCACAGCAGTTCTATCGTGGCACGACAAAGCTGGTCTTGGACCTGTCGCTCCGGCCGGAGATCAAGTTCATTCGCGCTCGCTGGGAGTTAAACCGCTGGGGCAGAGTGGCGCCCACGCCCATGTTTGTCGCCGGCTTGGACCTCGTGGAAGTCCCGCCAATGTCCCGCGAGACATCCACCAAGCGTATAGCTCTAGCCGTGGGGTAGCGTTACTCCAGGGGCAATACGGGGCCAGGGTTTCGCCGGATCCCTGAGGATTACTTTTCCCTTCCCAGTCCCGTTTAAATTGTGTGATTTCAAGCGCTTCAGAGCTTTTAGGGGTAGGAGACTGACGGTCGGTTGCCCTGTGGTGGTTAGTCTCCTACCCCGCGAGTGGTCTTGCCTGTATAGACGAGATCAGCCCTCAAATAGTTTCCTGAATACAGGAAAATATTTTGTGCCATGGCTGATCTCTAGCTTCCAATCGTCACAGCATCCAGGTACCGTGCCACCGCCGCTTTCCACTGAAACTTTTGCTGTATGGCCGCCTGGAGAGCTTGCGCCGCGGCCGGTTCGCCGTGCGTCAAATACGTTTGCCTGGGCGGCGCTGGAAGAGCCGTCAGCCAGCGCATTAGTTCGCTTTTTCCGGCATGCGCTGAGAATTGTCCCATCTCCACGATCTCGGCGCAGACCGGCACATCCTGCCCGAAAAGCTTCAGCGATTTGGCGCCTTCCTGCAGAGCTCTCCCTCGCGTGCCCTCTGCCTGGAATCCCGCCAGAATGACTGCGTTGCGCGCATCAGACAAGCGTTGCGCAAGGTGGTGCAGCACGCGGCCGCCGCTCACCATCCCGCTTGCCGAAATGATGATGCAAGGTGTCTTCACGTCATTGATCGCCTTGGATTCCTCTACTGAGCGCGTCAGGTGGAATTCATGCACATTCAGAGGGTCGCCTTTTCCATCGCTTCCTTCTTCCCGCGCGAACTCGAGGTCGTGGTCTTCTCTGTGCTTCAGGTATAAATCCGTCGCGCTGAGCGCCATCGGGCTGTCCACATAGACCGGCACGCGCGGAATGCGCTGCTGATCCTCCAGTTGCCGGAGGTAATACATGAATGTCTGCGTGCGACCGATGGCAAATGATGGAATCACGATGGACCCGCCGCGCTTCACCACGCGATTCACGATTTGCGCAAGCAACTCCGCCGGATTGCCATCCGGATGTTCGCGGTCACCGTAGGTCGATTCGCAGATCAGCGCGTCCGCTTTCGACGGCGGGGTCGTCGGATCCTTCAAGATCACCTGGCTGTACCGGCCGATGTCTCCGGAAAATACCACGACGGTCTTCCTGCCGCCCTCGGTGATGGTCAGCTCCAGGCTGGAAGAGCCGAGAATGTGCCCCGCGTCGTACGACGCCACATGAAACTCCGGGCTGATGTCGAAGCCACCGCTCCGCGGCATGGTCTTCAACTGTTTCAGAACGGGATCGACATCGTCCGTGGTGTAGAGAGCTCGCGGCTCAGCGTGCCGGCTGTATTTGTGCGTCTGTGCGTGTAACGTGTCCTCTTCCTGTAAATGCGCGGAATCCTTCAGCAAAATGGTGGTCAGCTCGATGGTGGCTGGGTTTGCAAAGATCGGCCCGTGGTAGCCATCCTTGGCCAGCACTGGCAGCCAGCCGGTATGATCCAAGTGCGCGTGCGTGAGCATGGCGCAATCGATCGTTTTCGGATCGACCGGTAGCGGCTTGTAATTTCGGTCCTGCAACTCTTGCGACCCCTGAAAGATGCCGCAATCCACCAGCAGCCGTTTGCCCGCTGCCTCTACCAAATATTTGGAACCCGTAACGCATCCTGCCGCGCCAAGAAAAGTGAGTTTTGCCATAGAGTTCGTATTCTAGACGAAGCCTCATGCGTGTTGTACTATCTAGGAAGTTACTCTTGCCCGGTGGGGCCGTGGCGCAGTTGGGAGCGCGCCTCGATGGCATCGAGGAGGTCGTGGGTTCGAATCCCATCGGCTCCACCAAAACTGATGTGATCCCGTCGCTAGTCCTTGCGAAGCGTAGCTTCATCGCTGCCATATCAGTGCTGGCTATCCTTGTATGTCGGCGACTATCTCTCCGTTCGTCTCCGCAGGATCCACCCCAAGCCCGCCGATCCGTTCGAATCGCTCACCGCCCCTCGCGTCTTGGCCATCCAGGAAAAAAACGGCAAGATCGAATACCAAATCGACGCCCAGAATCCGGAGCAGACTGTGACCTGCGTCCACTCCCTCTTTCCGCACCTTGGTCACTCACCCTGCTGGTACGTCAAGCCTAGGACCAATCAGCCGATCTCCATGTGATCGTTCCGCCTCCTTCAAATTCCTCGAGGTAGATGCGCTTCGAACAGTCTATTTTGCCGCGGGAGATTTTGGAGGAATATCGGCGTAACCTGGTGCGGCTTCCTTTAGATTGACATCCAGCTTGGCCCCTGTGTCGCTGGCAGCCCAACGGATGCCTCCGTCGAGCACTTTCAAAAAGAACTCATCCTTCCAATTCTCCGGCCGGTCGCCCATGGCCGTGTAGAAAACCCTTCCCCTGCCATGGTGCCGCGCCCACGTTACCGGATACGGCGCCCGTTGATAGCATTCTCCCTTCATGCCTTGCGTGTCTAAAGTAAGAATCACATGCAAATCGGGTGCGAAATCCTTCAGCGAATACCATTCTTCCTTGAAACTCACAGGAGACGTCACACCCTCCAGCCCCGGAAATTTCGGGTCGTTCACAATCAGGTTTGCTGTCTGCAGCCTCGGCTCCGATCCATGGGTAATGAACTCTCCGCCAAGCATCCGCAAATAAGGGTCTGATTGTTCCCCGTGCGCAACGTAGCGATTCGAACGGTCTTCGGGATCCGGCAGCGTATGAAACGTGTCGCTTGCCGCGTGCACTCCAACAAAGCCCATTCCTCCCCTCACCGCGTTCAGCAGTGCCTGTTTGCCTTGAGGCGTCATTGCGGGCTTTCCGTCGGTGCCCAACGTCGTCAGGTCGCCCGTCGTAAAAAACACCGCCGCGGTATAGGAATGAAATTCCTTCGACTCGAAAATGCGCCCATCCTTCATCACACTGACTTTGTATCCGTGCTTGTTCCCCAGTTCGTTCACCGTGTCATCCACAATACTCGGCTTCCCGCCGATTCTCTTGACGACCTCGTGCTCAAACCCCGAGGATTTCGTGAACACCAGGATTGATTTGCTCGTTGCCGCGAGCAAGCGGTTCGAAAGCGCGAGACCGGCGCCCGCAAGGGCCGTGGCGCGAAGGAATTCTCTGCGATTGGGAAACGCGCTCATCGATTCTCTCAGCCGTGGCCGTCCGGATGCTCGCAGCCCGGAAAACTTTCGAATACATATTCTCCGTTCCAACCCAGTTCTCGCATCCCCGCTTCCGTCGAATAATACGTCCCGCTGATCCAGCCTTTCAGATTTTCGAAGTGGTCATAGAGAACTCGTTGATTTTTCCCCGCGGCTCCACTCGAAGGGCCATCTTCCGCGGAAGAGTCACTTTCTACGGGCGCGGCGTTTGCCGGCCGCACGCACGCCTCGTTCAGCAGCGTGTTCCGTTGACTCTCATCAAGCACCGCGAATCTCTTTCCGAATCGCTTCTGCGCTTCCGCATCAAACGCTTCAAGAGACTCCGCAAATTTTTGTCGGCGTTCAGTCGTGTCCACGCTCAGCAGCAGATCGATGAAGCGATTCACTTGCGCCTTGATTGACCCCGGGACGATGCCTTCCGAGAGCGCGACTAGGGCTTCATTCTGCTCGCCACGCAGAAAGAGCGGTTTCCAATCCGCTGCCCCGAGCTTTTCCGCTTCCTCAAAAATCGCTCCATTCGCCAGGTGTTCATGAATGGGATGCCCAGCCGCCACCAGCGGCCATGCTGCACCTGCGCCAACGCCCGCCAGCAGCCGCTGCACCATCTCCCGCCGCGTCAGCCGGCCGCTCTTCGCAGCCCCACGAGTGATCACCGGCAATATCTTCGTTTCATTCACTGAAATCTCGGAACGACTCGATTTCCGCGGCGATGGTATCACTCACCAGCAATCGTTCACAACATTCCCGGTATCCATTTATTTTTCCTCAATTGACCCCCTCCCGTTCAGTTGTTAGCATCCACTTTCGTTTTGAACCGTATGGCCGATCAAAAAAAAGAGACATACGATGTCATCGTTGTCGGTTCGGGGGCCTCCGGAGGCTGGGCCTCGAAGCGCCTCGCGGAAGCCGGTCTGAAGGTCGCGCTCCTCGAGGCCGGTCGGCCTCAATTGGACAAGAATTTCTCCGAACACAAGCCGCGTTTCGAACTCAAATACCGCAACCTCGCGCCGGAGATCGTCCGCAAGACCCGCCCCATCCAGATGAAATTTGGCGTTTGCAACGAATATACCTACGACTGGTTCGTGAACGATCTCGAAGAGCCTTACACCACGCCTTCCGACAAGCCTTTCAATTGGATGGGCCGCCTGCGCATCACCGGCGGCCGCACCAACGTCTGGGGCCGCGTCAGCCTCCGTTTCAGTGACTGGGATTTCAGAGCCGCCTCAGTCGACGGCTACGGCGAAAACTGGCCTCTTGGCTACAAGGACATCGAGCCTTATTACGACCTCGTAGAAAAATATGTCGGCATCACCGGCAGCGCCGAAGGCCTCGAGCATCTTCCCGACGGCCGCTTCCAGCCGCCCGTCCCGCTCACCTGTCAGGAAACTCTCTTTCGCAATCGCGTCAAGGAAAAACTCGGCCGCACGGTCATGCCTTCACGCACCGCCAATCTCACCCGGCCCATCAACGGCCGCGGGCCTTGCCACTTCTGCGGCCCGTGCGAGCGCGGCTGCATGACGCACTCCTATTTCAATTCCGCCTTCACCACCGTCGCCGACGCTCTAGACACTGGCAAGTGCACCCTCATATCGAACGCCATGGTCCACAAAGTTCTGATGGATCCTGATCGCAATCGCGCCCGCGGCGTTCTCTACATTGACCGCAACACGCGGCAAGCCCGCGAAGTCTACGCCCGCGTTGTCATTCTCTGCGCGCAGTCGCAGGAGTCCGTCCGTATTCTTTTCAATTCCGCAACTCCGCAGCATCCGAATGGCCTCGCCAATTCCAGCGGTGTCCTTGGCCATTACCTCACCGCTCACGTCCGCAGCGGCGGCGGCAGCGGCGAATTTCCGTCTTTCGGCGCGAAGCCTTCACTTGGCGGACCCCATAAACCAGTCGGCATCTACATCGCTCGTTTCCGCAATTTGCCGAACGCCCCGCCTTACAAGAAATTCATCCGGGGCTACGGCTACGAAGGCGAATCCACCATGCGGTTCAATTGGGGCGCGGCCGGCTTTGGCGAAGCTTACAAGAAAACTCTCCTTGAGCCCCGCTCCAGCATCCAAATCACCGGCTTCGGCGAGGTTCTGCCTCGCTGGGACAATTTCGTCGAACTGGACCCCAAGGTCAAAGACATTTACGGGATTCCTGTTCTCAAGATCCATATGTCCGACGGTGAAAACGAGCGGGCCATGATTCAAGATATGGGTGATTCCGCTGGGGAGATGCTCGAAGTCGCCGGCGCAAAAAACATTCGCACCTACGCTCATCCCTCCGCTCCACGGTGGGCCTTGCACGAAGCTGGCATCGCCCGCATGGGCGCCGATCCGAAAAAATCCGTTCTGAATCAATTCCAGCAAACCCACGACGTCAAAAATCTATTTGTTATGGACGCTTCCGGCTTTCCTTCGAATCCTTGCCAGAATCCCACGCTCACCATCATGGCCCTTTGCGTGCGTTCCTGCGATTACGTCATGGCGGAGCTGAAGCGCAATTCCCTCTGAAGTTAGACGCAGAGCCGCCATCTTTCGAGTGAGCACACTTCTGCTCCACCCGTTCTCCGGGCTCTCCTCACAGGTTCAGATTTCCTAGTTATTGTTTGTTGTGCTTTCGGCCGTTACATGCCGCTGGGTTGGAACCGGCGCACTTGGCGCGCCGCACCACGGCACGATCACCCTGCCTGTTTCTGGGAATCTTTCTCCGCCCCGTCCAGCCAGCGCTCCAGCACGTCCTTTGACGCCGGCTCGATTTGCAAGAACCCCACTCCCGCCCCTATGTTTGGCTGTGAATAGACAATCTTCGACTTAGCCTCGAAAAATGCATCTCCGGCGGCAATCTTCACCAGAACCATTGTCCCTGTGGGAAATGGATTCATCATGTCCAAATAGCAACCGTGCAGGCTGAGCTCGCTCACCCGAGAGGCGATCCGTACGTCTGCTTTCTCTTCGATCAGCTCGGCGCTGGCGATGAACGGGTACCTTGTCGAACGGCGTTTCTCTTGATATGCGATGGCCGCCTCCGGTTTGAAGCCTCTTATTATAATGGTACGACGATTTACCTGTTGAACTGGGAGACGTGCCCCAAAAGCCTTAACCAACTTGGAACGTTCCGCTATCTCACTTCTCTCTGCTCTCTTTGGCCTAACCATGAGTCCCACAACGGCCGCTCATTCAGCTGAGCGTGAATCACAAGCTTCATTCTTCTCCTCGCCAAAATAGGCCTCTCGGCGTTGGCAATCCGTGGAAACTGACCTACCGCGCTGGCGGCCTTGGAGGTGGAGTACGCAGCTTCTTGAATCGCACGAGATTCCCAAAATCGTGCGTATAGCGCTTTCTGTGAGCGGTAATCATTACCGCTTGTAAGTCGTTTAGTCGCACTGAGATGGGAAGGGCGGCTTTTTTCGGAACACACGCGGGAGCGATCTCAGGTAAATCCGTTCGCGCAGTCGTGCGCGTCAAGACATTCGCGAAGGTAGGGGCTTTTGCCACACGCTTGCTGGTCAGCATTTTCTCAGTTGGAATTTGCAGCCAATCGCGCAACGTCGCCAGGATCGACGTGTGATCGTAAGGCACCGCGGTCGGCGAGCGGAACACCGTGCCCGCTTCGATATAGGGCGAGATGAGCAGCGTGGGTACGCGCACTCCGTACCGGTCGAAGCCAAATCCTGTCTCCGGATCCTTGGCGTCATCCGGTGGAATCGCAGGCGGAGGCTCGACATGGTCGTAGCAGCCGCCATGCTCGTCGAAAGTAATCACCAGCAAGGTGCTGGCCCAGTTCTTGCCCGTGCTCACCGCTTTCCAGATGCGCTGCAGAAACTGCTCGCCCAGGCAAACGTCATGGGGCGGATGCCCGTCGTTCGGCTGAAATTGGAAACTTGGTTCCAGGAACGAATACTCCGGCAACGTGCCTGCCGCCGCGTCCTCTTCAAACTCTCCTAGCCCGCGAAAATGTGGCTGCAGCAGCGGATCCCAGAGTTGAGGAAACTGCAAACGTGCCAGTGACATGAGAATTGTGTCGTTATACACCTTCCAGCTATGCCCGCTGTCGCTTAGGACTTCGAAAATCGTTTCCGCCTCATAGAGCGGTTCAGGCTCATTGTTAACTCGCCCCATTGATGTTCCCGCATGCACGAAGGCGCGGTTCGGCAGCGTCTGGGTCGGCGCCGAGCAAAACCAGCGGTCGCTGATTGCATAATTCTTCGCCAAGCCGCTAATCACACTCAACTGCGACGGGCCGTAGCATTCCATCAGTTGTTTGGCGTTCTCCGGGTGCCCCGGATCGGTGGTGAGGTAGTCCACAAGAAAGCCCGTCATCCGTGGCCCACTCCAGTTTTGCGGGCCAAGAATCTGAAAGCTGATGTGGCTAAATTCCTCCCTCGGGTCATGGTCCGGCAC
>QHYF01000312.1 GCA_003224075.1 Acidobacteriota bacterium | reverse complement strand
CAATTTTCCCAAGCTTGCCATCAGTCATTCCTCAACGCATCCCTCAACGCGTCCCATTGTAATGGCGGGGCCGGAACTTGTCCCGACCGAGTCGGGAGCCCCGTTCTCTACATGCGAGATAAAGGTCATGACGATGTTTTCGCCTGGTCGCGGATTGCAGCGGCGGCACGGCGTACGACGGCTGGGCCCTTAATGCCAGAGCCGTCCCCGGGATTGGGCCAGTCGCTGAAGTCGAACATCGGGCCTGGTTGTTCGGGCTGGAGGTCGTTATCGCGGGCAATGGCGGGGAGGGTGCGCAAGAGCAGGTTGCAGGTGTAGGCCATGACGGCGGCGCGGCGAGGCGTGATTTTGTTGCGGGCCAGGAGCTTATAGAGTTCGCCGAGAGAATGATTGATGGTGACGGCGTCGCGGAACTCCTGGATGTCCCCGATGAGGACAGAGGCAAGGTCGGCCTGATCGAGTTCTTTCTGGCGATCGGCGGCGTGCTTGGAGCATAGGCCGGAATCCGGATCAGAGACGGCCATGCGGCAACGGCGTCCACTGGCGGTGCGATGCTGACAATGGAGCGGGACAGAATTGGAATTGGTGATGGGTGTAGCAGTTTGCGAGTTCATGAGAGTTCCTTTCGGTCGTGAGCCGGAATGCTCCATTTTGGGAATTGTTGGTACACACCCCGGCTGTTTTCGTAAGAGTGGCAAACAAAGGAGTTACAGGATACGGAACTTGGAAGAGTGTGGAAGCGATTGAAAAGACGGGAGTTCGTGAGACGTGATTGGTGGCTTTTGATGGGACAAATGGGGCGCACGGAGAGGATAGGCAGGTTTTGGCGGAGCTGGGTCAGAAACCGCACAATCTATTATAACATAGAAGAAGTCAAAGTCAAGTAGATTCTGACTTAGTACTTAAACTAAACATTAAAAGGCAGAGGTCGCAGGTCAATAAAAGATTGAAGGGTAAAGGGTTACAGCGGATTAGCACCCAAGTGGGGGAGGAAGTCGAAAGAGCTCCCTGGTGAGCCCGGGCGAGCACATTCTCTGGGAGTTGGAATGAATCCGAAAATCTTTCCCACATCGCTTGCCTGGTTAGTCCAGAGCAGGTCCGGAGAATTTGCTGCGTGATCCCACTGGCGCTCCAATCCTTGGGACGACTTTGGCAGGACAAGCTGAAGTTCTTTGCATGCGCGACGGGGATCTGCTGCAGAAAAACGTGCGAAAGTTCTGCGGTTCCAAGGGATTCGCGTTCTGACTGACTTGGAATTTCCGGAAGCATTTGGTGCCTGAATCAATTTGGGAGGAAAACAAAATAAAAAGTCCGGTTTTGGGAAAGCCAAACTAAGCACTAAAGGCCTAAGGGAAATTCCCCATAGAGAATCAAGCGGTTCGCTAGCCAGCCGCACGTTTGACATGGAACCGGAATTGCAATCAGAGGTGCGAATTTCCTTGGAGACGCCGGTTGAAAACTCTACTACCATCCCCTATCATCGACACAATGCGCACAGCGGCGGTCAAAGCCAAAGAGACAACTGTAACCTTGCATTGCGGAGACGCTCGTGAGTTGGATTGGATTGCTGACGAGTCTACACACTTAGTCCTTACGTCACCGCCCTACTGGACTTTAAAGGAATATCCCGCCCACAAGGGCCAGCTCGGGCTTGTCGCAGACTACGAGGCTTTCCACGATGAGTTGGATAAGGTTTGGCGGCACTGCTTCCGGGTTCTTGTTCCTGGCGGTCGGCTTGTCTGCGTAGTCGGGGATGTGTGCCTTTCCAGGCGTCGGCATGGTCGGCACTCGGTGATGCCCATGCACGCCGACATCGTAGTTCGAGCACGGAAGATCGGTTTCGACAACCTCAGCCCGATCTTTTGGTACAAGATCGCCAACGCGAATTACGAAGTGGAAAACGGGTCGAGCTTTCTCGGCAAGCCCTATGAGCCCAACGCCATTATCAAAAACGATGTGGAGTTCATCCTAATGCTTCGCAAGCCTGGGGGCTATCGGCAGCCAACCGAGGAGCAGCGGGACGCATCTCGACTCACCAAGGAAGAATATCAAGAGTGGTTCCAGCAGGTCTGGAACGGATTGATGGGAGAATCCACCAAGAATCACCCGGCTCCTTACCCCGAAGAACTCGCGTACAGGTTGGTGCGGATGTTCTCTTTCGCAGACGACACCGTTCTAGACCCCTTCATGGGTACAGGGACGACCCTCTTGGCGGCTTCGCGCTGCGGTAGAAGCTCTATCGGTGTTGACATCGAGCCGTCCTATGTGAAGATGGTAAAGCAGAGGCTGGAGGCAAATCTCTCAAGCCTTTTCGAGCAAGAGCGCCCTGAGATTATCCTCCGTTAAAGCGCCTTCCGTAGATCTCGCAAATCCTTTGAATGAAGCTGTCGTAGCTGATATTGCTCTCGATTTGAGGGGCGAGCGGACCGCTCACCAGTTTGGCCGGGTTTACGCCATCATAGTCCACAACGATCACGGCGACGGCCTCGGGGAGTTCGTTCGGATCGTCTACGGCGTCACGAAGGGGAATCTTGTCGAAGATTGCAATCGTGTCGGCGACCACCTTTTCCATCTTAGATTTTGGTCTGAGTAGTCCCTTGGCGAATGCATCCGGGTTCTCATAGGCCGGAGAGACGTTGACCACCACAATCGCGCCCGCCACGCACTTCCGGTTGTGATTGTGCATGTGGTTCGAGTAGGCGATGAGGTCACCGTAACGGTTCTTTCGAGCCTTGCCGTGCGCCGTCATAATCGTCTTGTTTTCCACCGATACGCGCACTGAAATGTTGGGGGCCTCAGCGCCTTCGTAAATCACTAGGTCAATCGAGCGCTCGGCGACATTGGTTCGGACGTTCGGATTCTTAAGCGGTTTTAATTCGCCGGCCTTCAGCGCAGCATTCAAGGTCGAGCAGGTCGCCATCAGGTCGGCAAGGACGAAATCAGCTAGTGCGTCGGAGTTCGCTTGACTTCTCGGATTGAAACCGAGATGGACGTTAACCCAATTGACATAGGCCTCGGGTGCCCGCATAGAACGGGCGCATGGTATCACGGGTAGGGCCAGTGATAAAGTCGGGCGCCCCGATCGTTGGTTTTCCACGCAGGACTTACCGTCCGAGTGTCAGCCACCCACGCGGCCTGCCCGGCGATGGCGTGACAATTCAGCTCGTTAGAGTATAGTCAACGAGAAGTACTTTGCCTTTGGACCAGCAATCAAGCAAAGATGCCAGTGGCCTTTCCGCCGAAGAGTCGGGACTGGCAAGACGGGAAAGTCTGTATGTCTTCCATTTTTTCCTGGCTGCGCAAACCGTCTAAGACCGAGCGGCTCCACCGCGGGGCCACAGGCGAGGTCTCCACACTCCCCAGTACCCAGTTTGCTTTCAGTCTGTTCGAGGCGTTGCGGCCGGGCAATCGCAACCTGGCCATTTCTCCGTATAGTGCGCGCGTCGCGCTGGCCATGCTTTGGGAGGGCGCTACAGGCGAGACGCGAAGGTCCATGGTGGAGACGTAACCTCTCCAACCATTACGAGCGGCTGGGGCGGCCCCTGGGCTTTCAATTAGAGGCGGAGACAGAGCGCCGTGGGCTGGAGATGCTCACTGCCAACTCCCTGTGGTGCGACGACGGCTTCGTGCCCAAGCCGAACTACGTGAACACGTTGCAGGAACACTATTGGGCGGAAGTGCAGACCGTGGACTTTCACTCTCCTGCTTCTGCAGGGAGAGTCAACCGGTGGGCCCATGAGAAAACGAGCGGGCGAATCCACTCGGTTGTCGGCTCCCTGGAGCCCTTCTCCCCGCTGGTCACCATGAACGCGGTGTACTTCAAAGGACTATGGGAGGAGCCGTTCGAGTACCACGAGACGCAGGAGGAAGAATTCACGCTGCAGGACGGCACGAAAAGACTTGTACCCTTGATGCGGCAGTGGGGAACATTTCCATACGCCGAGCGAGGTGGCGCGCAGATCGTGCGCCTGCCGTACAAAGGCGGGATGAGCATGTGCGTCGCGCTTCCTCCGAAGGAGATGCCGTTCCCAAAATTTTGCGCAGAGCTGAGCAGCACCGTCGGAACAAGCTGGACACTCCTCATGGGTGAACGAGATGGCCACATTCGGCTGCCGCGCTTCCGCATCGAGACCCAAGCGGATTTGAGCGCCGCGCTAAAAATGCTGGGCATGTCGCAGGTCTTCGACCCCGCGCGGGCGACGCTCGAAGGCATCAGCGACCGCAAGCCTCTCTATCTGATGGGGGCAATACAGAAAGATTTTGTCGAAGTCAATGAAAAGGGCACTGAAGCCGCCGCAGTGACAATGCTCATGGACGGCGCATCCGGGTTCCAAGAGCCGCCCTCGCCGCCCTTCGAGATGATCGTGAACCGTCCCTTTGTTTTTGCAATTTGCGATGATTTTTCGGGAGTCGTGGTCTTTCTCGGCGGTGTGGTCGATCCGCTGGCCGGCTGACCCTCGCCCCCATTCTATGCCTGCCACCAATTTTGGGGGGTGGGGTACCCCTCGCCACGCCATCGCCCGTGCCAAGCACACCCAAGAGTGGCTGCGCTACAAGAGTCGGGGCAAGCGGGACGGTTCCCGGTCGGAACCGGGACGCAAAAAACGCGAAACTCGCCGCTACAAGGAAAGAACGGTGTCAGGATTTGATTTGGCCGGAGGCGGCGTCCCAAGTCACGGCCGCGCGGCGGAAATACGATTCGTTGGCCATGTGGCAGGCCAGCGCAGCGTTGTGGCCGAAAACGGCGTCTTCCGTCACCAGCTGGCGGTTCTTCACGCCCTGGAAGAATTTCCAGAGATGCGGTTTTTCCTCGTCCCAGGAGACCCCGCGATACGTGAATCCTTCGGCGACGGGTTCTTTGCCGGGCTTCGGATCGTGCTCCGCATGCCACTGCTTGAGGTAAGCCTCGCGCATCGCGCGCGGATAGCTGACGGTGTAATAGCTCGGCGACTCGTCTTCACCGGATTGCGGGAAGTAGGAGATGGTGGTTTCCGTGACTTCCAGGATTCCCTTGGACCCCTGGAAACGGTAAATCTCCGGCGTTTCGCAGCCGAGATTCAGGCGCAGATAGACCGGCGCACGTCCGTAATCGAAAAGCGTGGCCTGGACATCCGGCATGTTGCGCCCGTCCGGGAAACGCAAAATACCGCCAAGAGCCATGGCGCGCTTGGGCGCTTCGTTCCAGCCGAGCATGTAATTCATGCCGCTGACGAGGTGGACGAGCAGATCTCCCGCGACGCCGGTGCCGTATTCTTTCCAGCAGCGCCAGCGCGCGAAAATCTTGGCATCAAATTCGCGCTTCGGCACGTCGCCTTGCCAGGCGTCCCAATCGATCGTCGCCGGCGACGCATCCGGCGGCGGAGGGTATTCCCAGGCGCCGGTGGGGTCGTTGCGCCCGAGCGAGCCCTCCACCAGGGTGAGTGTGCCGATAATGCCGCTCGCGAGAAGCTCTTTTGCTTTTGTGCAGATCACCGAGCTCACGCGCTGCGACCCGATCTGCACGATGCGTCCGGTTTTTTGCGCGGCGGCCACCATCGCAACGCCGTCGGCGGCGGAATGCGACATCGGCTTTTCGCAATAAATGTCTTTGCCCGCGCTGACCGCGTCGACGACAACTTTCTTGTGCCAGTGATCCGGCACGGCGGCGACGATGCAATCGATTTCTTTGTTGTCGAGGAGCTCTTGATAGCGGCGCGTCGTCGCGATTTTCGCGCCGGCGATTTCCTTGGCGAGCGTGTGTCGTCCGTCGTAGAGATCGGCGGCAGCGACGCACTCCACGCCCGGCAACTGAATGGCGTTTGAAAGCAGACCGGAGCCTTGCATGCCCACGCCGATGATGCCGAAGCGCACGCGGTCGCTCGGCGGTACGGCGCTCGAAGGTAGCGGAATCTTTTCTGGATCCAGGATCATTGTGCGTGCGGCTACGTACGCGCCGGTGGCGCCGGCGCTGCGCTGGAGGAATTCACGGCGGGAAAAATCCTTTTTCATTTTGCGCTCCTGGAGGAAATTGACAGCCGAAACTTAAAAGTTGGCAGTCCGACTGCGAACCGGAATCAGTTATCAGATAGCAGCGAACAGAATCAAGGACACC
>QHYF01000059.1 GCA_003224075.1 Acidobacteriota bacterium | reverse complement strand
GAGCGGAAGCGGCCATAGCGCAGGGAGTCTACTCCTCGCGCGCCGCCCGGCTCTCCCCCCAGCCGGGCGGCGATCTCCTTCCGCCTCTTCGGGCTCACACACTTCAATTCCACTAGGGGGATACGATGTGAGTAGGCTCTTCCATCGCGCTGCACGCGTTGGTTGCGGACGACGCATGGCGCTATAATGTCCAGATGTCCATAGCCAGGAGAGACTGCTGATGCACGGCACTACCGTGCTCTGCGTGCGCAAGGACAGCAAAGTCGTGCTGATCGCCGATGGCCAGGTGACCATGGGCGACCACGTGATGAAGCACACGGCGCGCAAGACGCGGCGTCTCTTCAACGACAAAGTGGTCGCGGGTTTTGCTGGTTCCACCGCCGATGCCATTTCACTTTTTGAGCGCTTCGAAGGAAAGCTCCAGGAATTCTCGGGTAATTTACAGAAATCCGCGGTCGAGCTGGCCAAGGATTGGCGCAAGGATCGCGCGCTGCGCCACCTCGAAGCGCTGCTGATCGTTGCGGACAGCAAATGCACGTTCATCCTTTCCGGGAACGGCGACGTCATCGAGCCGGACGATGGCCTCGTCGCGATCGGCTCCGGCGGGATGTATGCCCTGGCCGCGGCGCGCGCGCTTCTGAAGCATTCGAAACTCAGTGCCAAGGATCTGGCCATGGAGGCCATGCGCATCACGAGCGAAATATGTATTTTCACCAACGCGAACTTTACAGTTGAAGAGCTGTAGATCCAGGCGTCGTGCTTGGCAATTTGCGCATCATAGCGGTAAGACAGCTTGCTTTGAACTTTTAACTTTCAACTGCGGACTGTAGACTTTGACCGGCAGAAGAGCGGCAGACGGATAGATCGAATGGCCAGCAAGTCAGAAAAAGAATTGATTTACGCCCCTGGGGGCAACGGCGCCGAAGCCGCTGAAGAACAGGAGCTGCTCCCGGCGCTCGACGACATGAGTCCCCGCGAAATCGTCGCGGAGCTCGACAAATACATCGTCGGGCAAACGGCGGCGAAACGCGCTGTCGCCGTGGCCCTGCGCAACCGCGTCCGCCGCCAGAAGCTGCCGCCCGAGATTGCCGAAGACGTTTTGCCAAAGAACATTCTGATGATTGGACCCACCGGCGTCGGAAAAACGGAAATCGCGAGGCGCCTCGCGCGGCTCGCGGGCTGCCCATTCGTCAAGGTCGAAGCTTCGAAATACACCGAAGTCGGCTACGTGGGGCGCGACGTGGAATCGATGGTCCGCGATCTGGTCGAAACGTCCATTGACATGGTGCGCGAGGAAAAGCTTGACGAAGTCGCCGACCGCGCCGAACAGGCCGCGGAAGAGCGCGTGCTCGATCTTTTACTTCCCCCGCCGCCTCCGCCTGCGCCGGGGACTCCGGAAGGCGAAGCGACATCGCAGCGCGAGCAGAACCAGCGCACCCGCGAGAAGCTTCGCACGCAGCTTCGCGAAGGCAAGCTGGACCAGCGCATGGTGGATATTGAAGTGCGTGAGCGCGCCATGCCGGCGTTCGAAATCGTCTCCAGTCAGGGTGTCGAGGAGATGGACGTCAATATCATGGATAAGATCGCCGGCATGTTCGGCCAGCAGAAAAAAAAGCGCAAGATGAGCGTGGCCGACGCTTTCGAATACCTGATCCAGGAGGAAGAAAACAAGCTTCTTGATATGGACCAGGTCACGCGCGTAGCCGTGGAGCGCGCCGAGCAGATGGGAATCATCTTTATCGATGAGATTGACAAGGTGGCCGGCCGCGAATCCGGCCACGGTCCCGACGTTTCCCGCGAGGGCGTGCAGCGCGACATTCTGCCCATCATCGAGGGCACCACGGTCAACACGCGCTACGGCATGATTCGAACCGATCACATCCTGTTCATCGCCGCCGGGGCGTTTCACGTGACCAAGCCGTCCGACTTGATCCCCGAGCTTCAGGGCCGCCTGCCCATTCGCGTCGAGCTGCAATCCCTCAAGGAAGAAGATTTCATCCGCATTTTGACCGAGCCAAAGAACGCTCTTATCAAGCAATACGTCGCGCTTCTCGAAACCGAAGGCGTCAAGCTGAATATCACCGAGGACGCCGTGGCGAGCGTCGCGCGTTTCGCCACCAGCGTGAACGAGCAAACCGAAAACATAGGCGCGCGCCGCCTGCACACGATTCTCGAAAAAGTGCTGGATGAGATTTCGTTCGAAGCGCCCGACCTTAAGAAGAAGAACGTCAAAGTCGACGCCGCGTACGTCAACAAACAGCTTGCCGACATCGTTAAGAATCAGGATCTCAGCCGCTACATCCTGTAATTGGAAAATGGAAAAGAGAGAAGGGACGAGAATCAGCGTTCGCGTACGCCCCAGGCAAGTCTTCCCTATTTTCATTTATGTATTTTCCATTGGCGTTGTGTCAGCGGGCTGCGGCGCTCCCGGAGATCCTATCCCGCCTACACCACCGGTTCCGGCCGCCATCACGGATCTCATCGCGCGCCAAGCGGGCGATGGCGTTCAACTCATCTTCACTCCTCCCACGAATTCCATCTCAGGGGAAAAACTCGCGACGGTGCCCGCGGTCGAAATCCTGCGCAGCACGGTAAAGCCGGATGGGTCACCCGATGCGAAGTCTTTTCGCGTGGTTGACACGATTCCCGGGGCTCTCGTCGACAATTATCGCGCCGAAGGGCGCGTGCGTTTCAACGATCCCATCCCGCCCGACGAAATCAAGACGCATGCAGGTGGCCCGGTCAGGTATATCGTTCGAACACGCGCCTCACAGAAGCGCGCCTCCGCTGATTCGAATGTCGTCTCACTGCGCCTCTTTCCCGTTCCCGCACCCATCAATTCCGTCGAGGCTCGCGTCACCGAGTCCGCGATTGAGCTGACGTGGTCCGTCCCGACAAGTACTTCCGCCGGCGACCCTGTGTCGACACTCATTGGTTATCGCGTCTATCGCTCAGAGGCCAGCCCTCCTGCCGACTCGTCATCGGCGCAGGCTCTGGCGTCCGGCAAAGGGGCGGGGCCCTCCTCAGGGCTCGCCTTCTCAGAGACCAACAGTTACCGCGATAGCTCCTTCAGTTTCGATCATACTTACGTCTACACTGTGCGCAGCGTCATTCAGGTCGATGACCACGAACTAGAGTCCTCCGACTCTCAGCCAGTGGTGGTCACGCCGCGCGACACCTTTCCGCCTGCGGCGCCGCAAGGGGTGGTCTCCGCATTACTTCCCGGCGCAAGTGCAGGCACGGCAGTTGTCGATCTCTCCTGGTCCATCAACGTTGAAACCGACCTAGCGGGATACCGCGTCTATCGAAGTGAACAGGAGGGCGTAAGAGGGCAGCTGCTCACGCCGGATTTGTTGCCTACACCTGCTGTTCGTGATACGTCTGTACAGCCCGGCCATCGCTATTGGTATATGGTGACTGCGGTCGACCGCGCGGGAAATGAAAGCGCGCCCAGCGCACCCGTTGGCGTCGAAGTTACGCAACCGCCGTCGTAGACCCGGGTTAAACCATTGTCCGTATCGGGGGAGCCCAGCATCCGATGTCCGTGCGCGCACATCTTCCCGGTTACCGTTGGTTCCACGTCTTCCGCAACGCGGCGATTCGCACCGGCATTTACACCGGCGTTTGTTTGAGCGTGGCTTTCATGACCTGGCTGGTCATTGCCAATCGTGTCTCGTTCCTGGATCGATTTGCACTGGAGCGAAATATTGCCGCCGCTGCGCTTCTCGCCCTTCTTGCACTGGTTCCCATCCTTCGATTTTGGCGCATGCCGGGACATCTCATGGCGTCGAGCCTGATCGGCTGGCTTATTTTCAGCCTGTGTTATCGCGTGCTCTGCGTGATCTTCCGCGGACTCAGTGATTGGCACAGCACCTTCCAGGTGTTTATGCTGGGGGCCGTGGTGTATATGATCGTCACGACCGTTTGCTGGATTGGAGCCTCCATCTGGAAAGCGCGCGAGGCACATGTTTCTCATCCCCATAATCGCGCGAGCTGACCTGCAATGAAAATCTGCCGTTATGTGATGCGCGACCCTACTTCTACGCCCTCTTTGCCTCGCTATGGACTGATCGAAAGCGAGAATGTCATTGAGATCTCCGGGCCACCGTGGGGTTCATGGTCGCCCAGCTCGCGTTCCGTGCGTCTCGCGGAGGTTCGGCTGCTCTGCCCGGTCGAACCTTCAAAAATCGTCTGCATCGGCCGGAATTACACCGCTCATGCCACAGAGCTGGGAAACGAAATCCCGAAAGAGCCGCTGATATTTCTCAAGCCTCCGTCCTCCGTCATCGGTCCCGAGGAACCGATCGTGCTCCCGAAATACTCTCAACAGGTGGAACACGAAGGCGAAATCGCCCTCGTTCTTGGCCGCCGCTGCTCGCATCTGCGAGACACCGACGACGCGCTTTCCTTCGTTCTAGGCTACACCTGCCTCAATGACGTCACCGCGCGGGATCTTCAGAAAAGCGATGTGCAGTTCACCCGCGCCAAGGGTTTCGATACATTCTGCGCCGTCGGCCCGCACATCGAGACCGGTCTCGACCCATCCAACCTTGTCGTCGAGACGCATGTGAATGGCGTTCGCCGGCAGTCCGGCAGCACTTCGCTGATGATCTATCCGCCCGCATTTCTCGTCCGCTGGATTTCCCGCATGATGACCTTAGTACCCGGCGACGTTATCGCCACTGGCACACCCGCAGGGGTCGGCCCGTTAGTGGCTGGGGACACGGTCGAGGTTAGCGTTGCAGGGGTTGGCGTGTTGCGCAATCCGGTGCGGCAACCGCAAGCCTGAACCACGCAGCGCTGGCGTTTTCGGTAAAATGGCGATTGGTGGGGCAGCGGCGTGTCCAGGAATGACTTTCCCCGTGGGGCAGACACGCGATCTCTTGCGCGTTATTTTGCATCCCACTCATCTGACATTACGGAGCTTGTTCGTTGAAAGAATTGCTCGCCGATTGGAAACTTGTACTTGCTTTGGCTGGCGCGGCGGTTGCCGCACTGGCCATGATCGTTTATGCTTTTCTCCGCCCTACCGTGGATCCCGAAGAGGCGGAACGCGAGCGTCGCCTCCACTTAAACCAAATCGGCCGCATTGCCGAAGGCCAGGTCGTCGAACTCACCGAGCACCCTCCAGAATCAAAGGAGGCGCGCAAAGGTTTGTTCGGCGCGGGAGCCCGGCCGCTCGCAGATATGCGCCCGCGCCAGCTCGTTTCGTACAGTTATTCGATTTCCGGTGTCACCTATCACACCGCGCAGGACATCACGGGCCTCGAAAGCCAGATTCGCTTCGAACGTCTCGTCGCCGGCCAGTCCGCCAGCATCAAGTACGATCCCTCGAATCCCAGCGATTCCATTCTTGTCGCCGACGACTGGTCGGGCTTACGCTGAGACTCGAAACGGTTCCGCTGGTCCCACCGCCAATAATCGCAGGTCTTCTGCGTTCTGGTTTGAGCCTTATTGCGCTATTCTTCTCCATGCCGCATCACGCGGCCCGAGCCTAGTCCCATGAAAATGGTCCTCGCATCCATCCTGACCACGATTCTCATCGTGGCGATGACTCTCGGTGCGATGTTCATTCTCGTGCAGGCGACGGAATACGTGACCTCGCTGGAGGCGGGCCGCCGCCATGGGCGCGGAGCTGCTCCTTGGCGTCGGGCTGCTCCTGGGAACGGTTTGGCTTGCCACGCATCTCGCCGTACGTATTTTTGCCACAAAAGAAGACCCTTCCGCCGGAGGGCCCGTTGTCTGAGACAAAGCGTAGCCTCGCCTCTAAAGCAAAAAACTCCGACCGAATGGACGAGCTTCGCCGGATTTCGGCGGAAGCGGAAGCCGGCGGCGGCCCCGAGCGCCGGGAGCGCGAACACAAGGCCGGCAAGCTCACCGCGCGCGAGCGCATCCAACTGTTGCTCGACGAAGGCACTTTCGAGGAGCTCGACAAATTCGTCCGCCATCGCTGCGTCGATTTCGGCATGCAAGAGCAGCGCCCCGCAGGCGACGGCTTCGTCACCGGCTTCGGCCGCATCGAGGGACGCCTGGTCTATGTGTTCGCGCAGGACTTCACCGTTTTCGGCGGTTCGCTCTCGGAAGCCAACGCGCAGAAAATCTGCAAAATCATGGACCTCGCCATGCGTGTCGGCGCGCCCGTCATCGGCCTAAACGATTCGGGCGGCGCGCGCATTCAGGAAGGCGTCGCATCGCTCGCCGGTTACGCCGATATTTTCCTGCGCAACACCCTTTCGAGCGGTGTCATTCCGCAAATTAGCGCGATCATGGGCCCCTGCGCCGGCGGCGCCGTCTATTCCCCCGCCATCACCGATTTCATTTTCATGACGCAAGAGACGTCTTACATGTTTGTCACCGGGCCGGACGTCATCAAGACCGTTACGCACGAAGAAGTCACCAAGCAGGAGCTCGGCGGCGCGATGACCCACAACGAAAAAAGCGGTGTCGCGCACTTCGTCGCGCGGGATGATGCCGATTGCCTGGCTATGATCCGCGAGCTGATCAGTTTTCTCCCTTCGAACAATTTGGACGATCCTCCGCGCCGCGTCACATCGGACCCGGCAACTCGCCGCGACGAATCGCTCAACACTCTCGTTCCACTCGATCCGCAGAGACCTTACGACATCAAAGACGCCATCCACTCGATCGTCGACGACGGCTACTTCTTCGAAGTCCACGAACACTACGCGAAGAATCTCGTCGTGGGCCTTGCGCGCCTCGACGGCCGTCCCGTCGGCATCGTCGGCAATCAACCTGCTTTTTTGGCGGGCGTTCTCGATATCAACGCTTCCGTGAAAGGCGCGCGCTTCGTGCGTTTCTGCGACGCCTTCAACATTCCATTGATCACCTTTGAAGACGTACCCGGTTTTCTCCCGGGCACGCAACAAGAGTTCGGCGGCATCATCAAGCATGGGGCGAAGCTGCTCTTCGCTTTCGCCGAAGCCACGGTGCCGAAAATCACCGTCATCACGCGCAAGGCCTACGGCGGCGCATACTGCGTCATGGCCTCGAAACACATTCGAACGGACGCCAACTTTGCCTGGCCCACGGCGGAAATCGCCGTCATGGGCCCCGAAGGCGCCGTGGATATTGTTTACAAACGTGAACTGGCGAAGGTCCCCGAATCCGAGCGCGGAAAGGTTCGCCAGGAAAAAATCGCCGAATTTCGCGACCGCTTCGCCAATCCCTTCGTCGCCGCCGAACGCGGTTACATTGACACTGTCATCGAGCCTGCCGACAGTCGCGCCCGCATCATCACCGCTCTCCGCGCCCTGGAAAACAAGCGCGACACCAATCCGCACAAGAAACACGGCAACATCCCGCTTTAGGAAGTCACTGTGAGCTCGTGACACAAACACACACGTACTCGTCATTCCGAGCCAAGCGAGGAATCTTCCTTAGTTTTTTGTAGCGACGCAGCACGCTGCGCCCCAGCTATTGAGGATTTGGCCCCAAAAGAGGTGTAGTTCACTGCAGTAGGTGCTCCTGCAAGAATTCCACGGTGGCGTAGAACTGAAAATCCTGGTTGGGTTTTTTGCGGAAGCCGTGGCCTTCGTCCTTGGCCATCAGATACCACACCGGCGTGCCCTGCTTTTTCAGCGCCTCGGCAATTTGTTGTGACTCGCTCAGCGGCACGCGCGGGTCGTTTTTGCCGGCGATGACAAACATCGGCTTTTTGATTTTCTCAGCGTTATTCATCGGGGCGATTTTTTCCAAGTATTCGCGCATCTTCGGATCGCGCTCGTCACCGTACTCCACGCGCCGCAGGTCGCGCCGGTACGCTTCGGTGTGCTCGAGGAGCGTCACCAGGTTCGACGGGCCAACGATATCAATCGAGCAGCGGATGCGGTCGTTATAAAACGTCGCAACGGCCAGCGTCATGTGCCCGCCGTAACTCCCGCCGGTCACGGCAATGCGCTCCGCGTCGAGATCCGGCCTCGTCCCAATCCAGTCGAACAGCGCGTTGATGTCCTTGTAGGTGTCTTCGCGCTTGAATCCATTGTCCAGCAGCGAGAACGTCTTTCCGTATCCCGTCGACCCGCGGACGTTCGGATAGATCAACACAATCCCCAGTTCGTTCAAAAAATAATCGCTGCGGCCCAGGAACCTCGGCTGCGATTGACCTTCCGGACCGCCGTGAATCTCCACCAATACTGGCCGTTTGCCGGTAAACTTCGCGGGCGGTTTGTACAAGAATCCAGAGATCATCTTGCCGTCGAAACTTTTCCACCGCACCAGCTCCGCTTGCGGAAATGATTCCGTTTTCACGGCCGTTTCACTGGTCGTCCAGCGTTCAAATTTTCCGGTGGCCACATCCAAGGAATAACAGTCACCCGGCCCCCGCGCATTGTTAAGCGAAAAGCCGAGTTCGTGGCCATTCTTGTGCCAGCGCACCCCGCCCATCACTCCCGCCGGCAAAACTGGAAGTGGCATCTCCTTTCCGGTGGCTGTGTCCCTCACATGCAAAACGCTCATGCCTTCTTCGTTCGTCACAAAGGCCAACATCTTTCCATCGTGCGTCAAGTCGAACGTCTCCACGTCCCAATGAATCGACTTGGTCAGATAACTTGGTTGCTTTGTTGCCAGGTCCAGGTACGCGAGCCGGCGAAACTCCGAATCTCTGTCCGTCGTGACGTAAATCCCCTTGCCATCCTTGCTGAAGCGCGCTTCCCCATACGATACTTTCTCTGCCGCATTTCTCGGCGTCAGCTCGATCTTCTCGCCTGTTGTGGTGTCCACGAGCCACAAGTACGATTCATTGATCGAAATCTCCTCCTTCAGAAGGATCTTTTTGTCATCCGGCGACCAATCTTCCGGTTGCCAGCCGCCGCCCGCCAATTGCGTCAGCAAATGATCCGTTTGCGGATCGCCGGGGTTCATCACCCATAGGTCCGTATCTTTTCTCGTTCGCCGCGTGGACATGTACGCGATGCGGTCGCCATCGGACGACCACGGACCCGGCAGGTTGCGCGACTTGCCGTCCGTCAGCAGCGTCACGTTTCCTGCCTTCATGTCGTAGCGGTAGAGTTGATACCACTCGCCGCCGCCGATATCTTTTGCGAACACAATGTAATCGCCGCCATTTGGATGGAATCGCCCGGCCCCCACGGAATCCGCGAAGAACGTCAGTTGCTGCCGCGCTCCTTCCGGCATTTTCACCAGGTGTAGTTGGGGCGTTTCCGCAAACCGCGTGGCGATCAGCATCTCGCGTTTCACGGGATGCCAATCGGCGAGATTGGCGCTTCGAAAAGATCCATATCGCCCCGCTGTTTCCGCCAGTGATGCGGGAATCTGCGGCACCCCGTCGACGATCAGATTTTCGGGCGGTGCGATGACCGCCTCTTGCGCGGACGCATACACTGCCGCAAGCAGCATCCCTGCCAAAAACAAAAGCAGTCTTTTCTTCATTTCTATCCTCCACCCACAGAGTCGCCGCATTTTAGTACACCGCAAACGATTCGGCACGCAAGCCTATGCGCGTGCTTCCCCTTGCCAGCCCGCATGCTAGAATCCCGCTGCATCTCCAGAAGCATATGTTCAAGAAAATTCTGATTGCCAATCGCGGTGAGATCGCGGTGCGCATTATCCGCGCCTGCCGCGAACTCGGCATTCAATCCGTCGCCGTCTTCAGCGACGCCGACCGCAAATCGCTCCACGTCCGCCTGGCCAATGAGGCTTATGCCATCGGTCCGGCTCCCTCGCGCGAAAGCTATCTTCGCATCGACAAGCTCGTGGACGTCGCGCGCCGCACGGGTTGCGACGCCGTCCATCCCGGTTACGGATTTCTCTCGGAGAACGCCGCGCTGCCTCGCGCTTGCATGGATGCAGGTTTCACTTTCATCGGACCGCCAGCCGACGCCATGGAAGCCCTCGGCTCAAAAACCGCCGCGCGCCAACTCGCGCGCCGCGCCGATGTTCCCACGGTTCCCGGCACGAACGATCCTATCGGAAAACCCGCCGAAGCGCAGGCTCTGGCGCAAAGCATGGGTTACCCCATTTTATTGAAAGCAATCGCGGGGGGCGGCGGCAAGGGCATGCGCCTGGTCTATAGCGACGTCGAATTTGAATCCGCGTATCGCGATGCTTCTTCGGAAGCAATGAACGCTTTCGGCGATGCGCGGCTCTATTTGGAAAAATATCTGGAGCGCCCGCGTCACATTGAGATTCAGATTTTTGCGGACGCCCACGGGCGCGTTGTTTCGCTCGGCGAACGGGAATGCTCCGTGCAACGTCGTCACCAAAAGGTCGTCGAAGAAGCCCCTTCGCCAATCGTGACGCCCGAGCTGCGCAAAAAAATGAGCGAAGCCGCGGTGCGGTTGGCGCGCGCCGGCGGCTACGTCAACGCCGGCACCGTCGAATTCCTAGTCGACGCAAGCGTTAATTTTTATTTTTTGGAAGTGAACACGCGCCTGCAAGTCGAGCATCCTGTCACCGAACAGGTCACCGGCCTCGATCTCGTCAAACTTCAGATCGCCATCGCCGCCGGCCATCGTTTGCCCTTTGCATGGGAAAGCATCACACCGCGCGGCCACGCCATTGAGGTTCGCCTGTACGCCGAGGACCCGGACAACAATTTCTTTCCTTCACCTGGCAAGATTCTGTCGCGCCACGCCCCCAGTGGCCCGGGCATTCGTCTCGATGAAGGCGTCTACGAAGGCTGGAGCGTGCCGAACGATTACGATCCGCTTCTCAGCAAACTCATCGCCTGGGGCAACAGCCGCGAGGAAACCATTGCCCGCCTTCGCCGTGCTCTCGAGGAGTACGCGATCACGGGCATCAAGACCAATGCAGGCCTTTTCCGCCGCATCCTCAGCGAGCCCGACTTTCTGCGCGGCGAAATTCACACGCGCTGGCTCGATGAATTGCTCCGGCGGCCGCGATCCGCCGCATCTTTTGCGAATGGGGAGGACCAGGACACCGGAGCTTTCGATGCCGCCACCATCGCAGCTGCCATCTGGCACGCCACGCAATCCAGCGCGGCATCCTTTGTCACTCCGCCCGCCGATGCGGGGCCTTCCCGCTGGAAACTTGAGGGCCGCCGTCAACAACTCGACCGCACGCCATGAAATTCGAAGTTCAACTCGACGGGCAAGCCGGAAAAACAACTCGCATCGTCGAACTCGAACGCGACGACGCAGGCTGGCGCGTCACACTCGATGGCCGTCCCGTGGCCGCCGATGCCGTTGAGGTCGCTCCAAACACACTCTCGATTCTGCTCGCGGGTCAATCCTATGAAATTTGTGTGGCGCCTTCCGTGGACGGCAAATTGAGACTCCAGACGGGCGGATTGGAATTTACGGCCGAAGTCATCGATCCTCGGGCTTGGCGCGGCAGCCGCCACGGCAGCGCCGAAGCCGAAGGCCGCCAGCAAATCACCGCGCCCATGCCCGGCAAAGTCGTGCGTCTCCTCGTAAAAACGGGCGACCGCGTCGAAGCCGGCCAGGGGCTTCTCGTCGTCGAAGCTATGAAGATGCAGAACGAAATCCGCTCACCCAAGAGCGGCACCGTGGAGCGCGTGTTTGTCCAGGAAGGCCAGCCGGTCAACGCGGGCGAAGTCCTCGCTGCTGTTTGTTGAGGCAAGCCTCGACCAGAAGCTTTTGCGTAGGAGTGTTTCCGATTATTCCGTCTGTTTTAGTTGACGGCTCTGGGCGGGAGATGACCGCCGGTTTAGTGTCCGATGGACCTCGGGGGCACGACAGTTTTCGCGGCGTCCGGCAATTTGCCAGCGGCTTCGATCACCTGTTGCGCCAGGTAATTGGTCACCCGCGCTTCATCGCGCGCGATCGCCAGATACGCCGAGCGCAGCAATTGTTCCTTGCGATTCCGCAGCGTATCGCGGATCGTTTGCTGCACTTGCGGGTCGCTGATCCCACGCAGTCCCGGTGACTCGCGCGTGATCAGCTTCAGGATCCGATAGCCTTCCTTTAGCTGGATCGGCTGGCTCACCTGTCCCGGTTTCATTCCAAGAACAATCCTCTTCAACGCCGGGTCGGATTGATTCAGCGCCGACTCCGGCACATATCCCAGGTCGCCGCCCGTCCCTGCCGTGTTCATGTCTTCGGAATAATCCATCGCCAATTGTGCGAAATCGGCGCCGCTGTCGAGCCGGTCCATCAGCATCTTCACCTTGCGTTGGGCCTCGGCTTCGTTGGTGGCGTCGTCGTTCTTGCGGTTGCGGATCTGTTGTTCTTTCCTGGGTGTCACCAGGATCTGGGCGATGTGGTACTGCGGTTCGGCCACATTGAACTGCGGCCGGTTCGCGTTGTAAAAATCAGAAACGTCCTGATCGCTGATCGAAATCTTTGCCACCACCTCGCGATTCAGCAGCTTCTGGATTGAAAGCTGGCGCCGTAGGTCGCTCTTCAAGTCCTCCACCGTGGCGCCTTGCTCTTTCAATCGCCGCTGGAATTCATCTTCCGTGTAAGGGCTCTTCAGTTCGGTAAACTTGTCTTCCACCTCGCCGTCGCTGGCTTCGAGATTGAGTTTCTTGGCGCGTTCGAGCAGAATCTCGTTGTTGATCAGCTCATCCAGCACATTCAGCTTGAGCGAAAGCGCCTCTTCCTGTGAAGGCTCCTGCCCCTCGGGATTTACCCGCGTGCGATAGTACTTGTCGATTTCTTCGCGCTTGATCTCTTTCCCGTTCACCACCGCCCACACGTCCGGAGCATGCTGCGCCTGCCTGTTGCAGCCGGCCGCGACGGCGAACAGCATTGCCGCGAGCGACAGCAAGGCTACTCTGCCCTTCCGCCCTTTTGAGTGGTCCATTGGACGCCCCACGAATCGCAGGTTCGCAACTGGTAGGTTCAAGATTGGAATCTCAGGCGACTTTCTTCACTCGGCCGGCACGGATGCAAGCGGTGCAAACACGGACGTGCTTCTTGACGCCGGCAACAACCGCGCGCACGCGCTTCAGATTGGGATTCCACCGGCGCCGCCGCGTGTTATTCGCGTGGCTGATCACATTCCCGTAGTGCGGCGCTTTGCCGCAGAATTCACACTTCAGTGCCATTGTTCTTCCTGCTTGAGGTGATTTTTGCCTGGGTTCTCAGCTCGAAAAATCGCAGAACCAAGCTCCTTATTCTAGCAGACCCTCCATTAAGGGCAAAGAAACTTGCAGTCTTCCATTGCTTCGGTGCCGATCGGCTGTTGCTCAGGGAACACTGTTGGGCAAGCCGTTTCTCGGGCCCATTGCCCTCGGACAGCTCCCTGTTCCTTCGTACGGGATTGCAGTGGGCGATGCGTACCAGTAACTCCCCCGAACTCACTGAAGCTACAGAGGTTGGCTGCACAGTACCGGGGTGGCTGGCCCCCCGTACCATTGTTGGACTCCAACCCCCCGCCTAATTTGTCCCTCAGTATTCGCTGAAGACTGCGCACGGGGCGTGTCGCATGGACCAACTTTTGGAAAAAACCGCGCGGGGCCGCAAGCCGGCTCCAGAAACAGAGTCGGCCGCCCGTCGCGCATGGGGCATTCCGCATCGTTTGCTTCGTTACGTTTCGTTACTGGCCCCTCTTGCGGTCCTTTCCACTGTTGCCGGTTTCCAAGCCGCTCGCCTTAACGGCGTCTTCGAGAAATGGTTGGGCACAACACCGGTCCACGCGGCGTTCTCGTTCGTCCCGCCGGCAGCCCTTGTTTCTTCACCCAAAACCGCCGCCAAAAACACAGAATTGGAGGAGATCAGCCACCTCTCGCCCCAACAACAGGCCGAGCGCCTGCTTGATCTGGCCATCCAACGCCACGAATCGTCTCTCGATTTGATCCGCCAGAACCTGGATTCCTGGAGAGGCCGTCTGGAAGACACTGACAGGCTGTTCCATCTCGTGCTTGCGGCGCTGAATTCCGACGATCCCCGTGTGCGCGTGGCTGCCGTGGAAATCGATCTGGCCGCCAACAATCTCCGAAAGTCGCCGCAGAGCGTCGCCAAACTGCTCAATCAAATTCATAACGATCCCGATGACCGTTATCTCGCGCTGTGGAGACTCGGCGCTCTCGGAAATCGCGGCGTCGAGCCAGTCACGGTGCTCGCGACTTTGCTTCGCTACGTGCATGATCCCAACCAGCAGACGCGCTTCTGGGCCGTCGAGGGATTGGCAATGCTCGGTACCGAGGAATCCATCGACCCGCTCCTGTTGGTTCTGGCCCATGACCCCTCCCCGCGAGTCCGTGAGCGCGCGGCCTGTGATCTTGCGCGATCCGGCATGCTGACCGGGGAACAGCGCCTCACCGCTGTTCCCCAGCTTCTCAATCTTCTGGATGACGATTCGGTAGACCCCGCGACGCAGGACCTGGTCTACGCGACCCTGCACGTCATCACGGGAGCCTCGCTTGGCAGAGATGCCGACGCCTGGCGCGCCTGGTGGGCGCATCATGACCGCCCCGAAAAACCCACCCGCCACCGCTCGGGTCTTTCCCTCGCCTAAGAGAGGGTTTTCCATTCGTGCCTTCAACGCAGATTCTTGGTGGAATCAAAAAAAACTCTTGACCCCCCACGGCCGCATTCGTAAAACTGAATTGCGCCCTGCCTAATCTCAACCTGTTCCCGCCACAGGTCAAAAAAGGATAGCCATGCCGGCGAACGAGCGTCGTTCTACTCGCCGTTTCATCATGAGAGTCCCTTTGCGGTTTCGGCCGATGAAGCAAGCCTCGATTCCTGAAGAATCCGCTGCTTCCATGAATATTTCCACACACGGCGTCTACTTCGCGACCGCCACAAAAGTGTCCGAAGGCGTGCTGGTTCAAGTGCACTTGAAAATGCCCAGAGAAATTGCCGGGGACGACGTGGAAGAATGGAGCTTCACCGGCCGCGTCGCGCATGTTGAACCGCTCGGGACTACCAACGGGAAATCAGGTATTGGCGTGCAGTTCCTTTATTACGAAGTTCCTCCGGCCACCGGTTTGTTCTCGAATTCAAGGTGACAATTTCTTGGTGCGGCCAATAACCGAACACTTTCTCCGTGCGTCGATATAATAGACAGGCATCCGCGATCATCCCCCGCGAGGAGGTCCCATGAATCGCCGCGAATTCATCCATCGCACCGTTTACTCCGCAGGTGCGGCGTGGCTCCATTCGGCGGTATTCGCGCGGGTCGCTTTCGCTTTTCCCAGCCTCTCGAGAAAGTTCAATGCCGCCGACACCGTTACGCTCGGCAAGACTGGGATCCAGACCAGCCGCCTCGCCATGGGCACTGGAACCGTCGGCGTCGGCCACCATTCGCACCAGACCGCGCTCGGCATCAAAGGCCTCTCCGACCTGCTCCTCAACGGTTACGATCACGGCCTTCGTTTCTTTGACTCTGCCGATTCCTACGGCAGCCACCCGCACGTTGCCGAAGCGCTTAAGCACGTTCCTCGCGACAGTGTCACCGTTCTCACCAAAACTTGGGCCCGCGACACCACCTCCGCCCGCGCCGATCTCAACCGCTTCCGCCGCGAGCTCGGCACCGATCACATTGACATTTGCCTCATGCACTGCCTTACCGAGGGCGACTGGACCGAGCGCTACAAAGGCGTCATGGACGTTCTCTCCGAAGCCAAGGAGAAAGGCATCATTCGCGCTCACGGTTGCTCCTGCCACAGTATCGAAGCGCTGCGCGCCGCTGCGCGCTCTCCGTGGGTCGAAGTCGATCTCGTTCGACTCAATCCCATCGGCTCACACATGGACGCCGATCCTGACACCGTCGTCAGTGTTCTCCGCGAAATGCGCGCCGCCGGAAAGGGTATCGTCGGCATGAAGATCCTTGGCCAGGGCGACCTGAGCAATCGCCAGGATGAAGCTCTGCGCTATGCGCTCTCGCTCAATCTCCTTGACGCCTTTACCATCGGCGCCGAATCCATCCCCGAGCAGCAAGACCTCATCCGCCGCATCGCCGCCGCATGATCCCTAGCAGGAACACGATTCCTGTAGCCAGGCCGCATCCGCCCAACGTAGAATAAGAAACTCAAGAACTGTCCGTACAGATTCGGACTTCTGGCGCAGTCGTTTTGCAAGGGCAGCGCCAAGGACATGAGTATGTTTGCCCTTCGAGTATCCTCATCTGATCCGCCGCTTCTGCGGATCTAACTCGTTCTCTCGTTACCAATTGATTCTTCCAGCCGCGTCCGCGCGCCCGATTTCTTAGGCCGCGCGCACGCAGAGCAAAGGTCTACATGGAAATGCAACAAACTGTCACCGCACCTCCGACTTCCAGGTTGTGGAGCTCGATCCGTGAAGCCATCCGCGGCTCGCGCCAGGACTTCACCACTGGCAACCTCAATCGCGCCATTCTCCTCCTGGCCATTCCAATGATCCTCGAAATGGTGCTGGAATCCCTCTTCGCCGTCGTCGACGTTTTCTGGGTCGGCCGTCTTGGAGCGGACGCCGTTGCCACGGTCGGCCTCACCGAATCGCTTCTCAGCCTGGTTTTTGCCATTGGCCTCGGGCTCAGCCTCTCCACCACCGCCATGGTCGCCCGCCGCATCGGCGAAAAAGATCCCGCTGGCGCCGCCGTCGCAGGAGTTCAGGCTATCGTCCTCGGCCTCGCAGTCTCGGCCATTGTTGGTCTTCTCTGTTTGTTTTATGCGCCGCGCTTGCTTCGCTTGATGGGAGCTTCCCCGGAGATCGTCGCAATCGGCTCCGCCTACGCGCGCATTGCCCTCGGCGGCAGCGGCGCGATCATGCTGCTCTTTCTCAATAACGCCATCTTCCGCGGCGCGGGTGATGCGGCCATCGCCATGCGTTTGCTCTGGGTATCCAACATCATCAATCTTGTCCTCGATCCTTGCCTCATCTTCGGCTTGGGGCCTTTCCCCAAGCTTGGCGTCACCGGCGCCGCCCTCGCCACGTTCACCGGCCGCAGCATCGGTGTTCTCTATCAGTTCTATCGGCTCCTCCGCGGTACGGAGCGCATCCGCCTCCTTCGTCAGCAATTCCGCATCAATCTTCGCGTCCTGCTGCGGCTTCTCCGCGTGTCGCTCACCGGCATCTTGCAGTTCGCCATTGCCCACACCAGTTGGATCGGCCTCGTACGCATCGTCAGCGTCTTTGGTTCCGCGGCCCTCGCCGGCTACACCATCGCTATCCGTATCATCATTTTCATCATCTTGCCGAGTTGGGGCCTCAGTAATGCCGCTGCGACGCTCGTGGGCCAGAACCTCGGCGCCAAACAGCCTGAGCGCGCCGAAGCTTCCGTCTGGCGCACCGGTTTTTACAACATGCTCTTTCTCGGGGCGGTCGGCCTTTTTTTCGTATTCTTCGCGGAGCCCGTCGTTCGCCTCTTCACTCGCGATCCTCTCGTCGTCCCTCTAGCTGCTTCTTGCCTGCGCATTCTCAGCTACGGCAACGTCGCTTATGCCTACGCCATGGTCATGCTTCAGGCCTTTAATGGTGCAGGAGACACGGTCACGCCCACGGTGGTAAATTTCTTCTGTTTTTGGCTCCTGGAAATTCCACTTGCTTATTTCCTAGCGATCACCGCCCGCATGCATTCCGACGGCGTCTTCTTTTCGATCGTCGTCGCGCAAGCCTCCATCGCCGCCGTCAGCATCATCCTCTTCAAACGCGGCCGCTGGAAGCGCGAGCAAATCTGACACGCGATAAGCGTGGTCACCCCTCCTTGATCTCCTCTTCGCGGCGAGCGCAGCGCGTCGAAGGGTCGGTCTTCCCATCGTTGCAATTCGCGAGACACCTCCGCCACGGAACCCGTCTAGGCGTATAATCTCTCGCCAGCACGGCAGGAGGTGCCGACATGGCCAAAACCAAGCAGTTTACAATCGCCATCAACAACCAGCCTGGTGCGGTCGCTGAAATCGCGAGAGCACTGGGGAATTCCAAGGTCAATATTCTCTCTCTCTTGGGAACTGCGCAGGGCACAGCTGGCACGGTTCAGCTCATCGTGGAGGATGCCCGGCGCGCCAAGAAAGCCCTGGACGCCGCCAAGATCGCCTATCAGGAAACGCCCGCTGAGCAGTACGAGCTGCCTAACAAGCCCGGCGCATTAGCGCAGTGCTTGGATCAGCTCGCAGCGAAAGGCGTCAACCTGAATTCCATTCACGCCACCGCCGCGAAAGGCGGCAAAAAGGCCGTCGTGGTCTACAGCGTGGAAGCTGCTGCAAAAGCCGCAACCGCTATGGCGTAGGAGCATTTCCAGTTCCTCATGATCCCGCTCCGCCGAACGGCCACGAGAGAGGCAAGGTCTTGGTGTAGTCGATCAGCCTCCAGCGCACCCATCCATTTGCTCTAGAATCTGTATGAGCAATGCCCGCTATAGCGATAAGGAAAAAATCAGGGATCATTATGATCGTGTAAGCCCCTACTACCGCAATCTTTGGGGCGAGCACTTGCATCATGGCTACTGGATTCGCGGGAACGAAACAAAGGAAAAGGCCCAGCATCAGCTCATCGAGCATCTCGCCCAGGTAGCCGGAATCAAACCCGGCCGCCGGATTCTGGACGTCGGCTGCGGTTTTGGCGCAAGCAGCATTTTTCTGGCCAGGAATTACCGTGCGCAAGCCACAGGAATTACGATTTCCCCGATTCAGGTGGAGATGGCCAACGAGGCTGCCGCCCGTGAAAACGTGAACGCGAAATTTCTCCTGATGGATGCGGAGGCCATGAAATTCAATCATTCCTTTGACGTTGTCTGGTCCGTCGAATCGATCGCGCATTATCCGAACAAGGAGAAATTCTTTGCTTCCGCCGGGGCATTGCTGGCCGCCGGAGGCACGCTTGCCATCCTCGACTGGTTCAAAAAAGAGAATCTCAACCCAAGTGACTCCAGGAAATTCATCCAGCCGATTGAGAAGGGCATGCTCGTTGAGCTCCAGACCATGGGGGATTACAAGACCTGGATGCATTCGAATCGCCTGCAAATCACCGCCAGCGAAGTCCTCAACAAGAACTGCGCCAAGACCTGGGATCTTTGCCTGAATATCATCAAGAAGAAATCCTTTTGGGAGCTTGCCGCGAAGAACGGCTCTGAGTTTGTCGATTATCTGAAAGCCTTCAGGGCCATGCGGGTCTGCTTTGCCTCTGGCAACTTAGTCTATGGCCTCATGGTCGCCCAAAAATTCTAACCACTGGAAAGGCTACCTCCGCTTCACGGCAATCCTCGGACTGTGGTACGCTGGACACGGCCATATATGCTTCCCAGTCCTGCAGTTTGTCCGTGTTTGGCATAAATTGTTCTTTTTCAAACACTTAGCATTTACGGCCACCGTTTAGCCCTTCGGCAGCCGGGATGCATCGGATATAGGTGAAGCCTTGAAAGGGAAAAAGACACGCCGTCCACCAAGAAAGGAGCCGCGAGCCATGTCGGTCCGGAAGTTCTTCCGAAAGCTCGTCAGAAACCTCCTTTGCCTGGTGGGCGGACTTTCGGCCTTCGCTGCCTGCGCCTACACCGACTATCGCCTCTGGCCGCTCGACCTGCAGGCTCCCAGATATCCCGCCTTCCCCGCGCCCGCGATCCAGGGCAACAGGCTGGTCCTGCCGTTTACGCCCGGGGTGGCTTCCGCGGAAGTCGCCGCCTTCAACGACCAGCTCGAAGCTTTTCTGCGCTTTGAATACTTGCGTGGCCGTGAAGCGCGCGAAGGCCACGACACCTCGCGCATTTTCCTGACCGCCCTTGACAGCCCCAAGGGTCCATCCTACAAAATCTTCATCGTCACTGACAACGATCTGCTCACTGCCGTCCCCCAGCTCGGGCAGCTCGAAAGCCGCAACCTTATCGCTCACTACGAGCTCGCCACCTGGACGCCGAAAGACTTTTCCTACTACCAGCAGCAGAGCCACATGTTCGACGTAGCCTACGAGGTGCCCACCGAGGAGAAGCTCGAAACTATCAGCTCCTTCAAACTCCTTCCAGCGCTGGCACAGTTCCTGATCTTCAAGTCGCAAACCGACAACCGCGTCATCGACGGCAGCGATCCTTCCCCGCGCCCCCTCACGCGCGAGCAGGCCACGCTGCTCGCCACCAACATTCTCGACGTCGCCCATTTCTATTCGCTCCCGCTTGATTACTTTCTCGGTGTCGGCGCCATGGAGAACGATTACATGGACGTCAATGGCGACCTTACCCATGCTGTTTGGAAGAAGCGCGCTCAGCGCGGCGACATCGTTCTTCGCCGCACACGCAAGCGCGTCATGGTGAGCGACTACGCCATCGGCACCTGGCAAATCACCCGCGAAACGCTCCGCGCCGCGCATGTGCTTTATCTGAAGGACAAACGCGATTACAGCTTGCTCCCCGCT